>PMJA01000295.1 GCA_003158415.1 Methylobacter sp. | reverse complement strand
CCAGTTCTCGCTTGCGCTCGTACAGGCTTATTCCGGCCTACAGGGCTGTTTTATTTTTGCGAGTTAAGCTGGGCAATGATTCCTTCCAATTCGTCCAGGCTGGAATAGGTGATGACCAATTTTCCTGAGCCGTTTTCTTTATGGTCAATGATCACTTTTGCGCCCAATTTTGCGGTTAAATCGTCCTGTAAACGCAAGGTGTCGTTATCGATGGCCTTGACTTTCTGAGGTTTGGGTTCGTTGTGACTTTCTTTAACCCATCGTTCCGTCGCCCTTACCGTTAAGCCTTCTTTAACGACTTTGTTAGCCATGGCGACTTGTTTTGATCCATCTAATGATAACAGCGCCCGCGCATGACCCATTTCCAGCTGATTATTAAGCAATAATTTTTTTACTTCAGGGTGTAAATCCATTAGCCTCAACAAATTGGTGACCGTAGTGCGGGATTTGCCTATCGCTTCGGCTATCTGTTGATGCGTCATTTCAAACTCATCCAGCAAGCGCCGTAAGGCTTCGGCTTCTTCCAGTGGGTTGAGGTCTTCCCGTTGAATATTTTCAATCAGCGCGATAGCCATGGCCGAACGGTCATCCATTGTCTTGATGACGACCGGCACTTGCGCCAGACCTGCCAACTGCGCGGCTCGCCAGCGGCGTTCGCCAGCCACTATTTCATATTTTTCATGGGCGATCTGGCGTACGACGATAGGCTGTATGATGCCCTGAGCCTTAATGGAATCCGCTAGTTCCTGTAATTTTTCAGGATTAATATCTTGGCGTGGCTGATATTTGCCCCGCTGCAAATATTCTATAGGCAGCGTGTGCAGATGATGTTTTTCCTCTTTAATGGAAACATCGCCTAGTAAAGCATCGCCTAATAAAGCATCAAGACCACGACCTAATCCGCGTTTGTTTGAAGACATTTTTTCCCTTTATTGAAATATATTGCGGTCGTTAGAGACAGCGAACCATCGTTTCAAATTCATCAACCAATTGCCTTAAGACGACGGCTTCCTGCAAAAGATTAAGGTTTTCTTGTTGAAGGGTTTCGATTAACGCAAGCGCCACAGCTTCTGGATCGGTCATTTTGTTGATGATCACAGCCCCCCTTTGTAATTCATCTGAATTCATCGCGTCGGGCGGCAGATGATTGCCATGATGAAGAAAAGGCCTGTCTTCTTTAGCGGAAACATCCACTAACAGGGCTTCAAGCCCCCGGCCCAGGCCGCGTTTTTTTAAATTCATACTTTATCTTTTTTAATCATTTCAGCCGCCAGGGCTATATATGCCAGAGTCCCGCGTGATGATTTGTCGTAGCTTAGCGCCGGTAAGCCATGACTTGGTGCTTCGGCTAAACGAATATTTCTTGGAATACAGGTTCGAAAGACTTTATCGCCAAAATACCGCACCAGTTGCTCGGAAACGTCTTTAGTCAGGCGGTTTCTATCGTCATACATCGTACGCAAAATGCCTTCCAGATGTAATTCAGGATTGACGGAGTTTTGAATATTATGCAGCGTGCTCATCAGTGCGGACAGGCCTTCCAGGGCATAGTATTCACATTGCATCGGTATCAACAAGCTATTGGCGGCCACCATTGCATTTAATGTCAGCATGTTTAACGACGGCGGACAATCGATCAGTATGTAATCGTACTGTGATTTTATCGGCATCAACGCATCGGCAAGCCGCTGCTCTTTACGATCGGCATGGATTAATTTTACCTCTGCGGCCGTCAAGTCGGCGTTGCCGGGGATCACCGAAAAGCCGATGCCGGGTAGATTAATTACCGTTTCCGCTGCGGGCACATCTTCCATTAATAAATCGTAACTGGAATATTGGACTTCCTGTTTATCGATGCCGCAGCCCATGGCCGCATTGCCCTGCGGATCAAGATCCACCAGCAGCACCCGGCGCTTGGCGGCCGCCAGCGACGCCGCTAAATTGACGCTGGTTGTCGTTTTTCCTACGCCGCCCTTTTGATTGGTCACGGCAATAATTTTTCCCACTAACTTACCTCGGATTCTTTAATCAATTGTATTTTAACCAGGCATCTTTCTGCGGTTATTCCGGGAACGTTGACAGGGATCAGTTCCATTGTCGCCGATTCCAGTTTTGGCATACCCGGTGTTTGCCCTTTCATGGCCAACAACACGCCCTCCTTGCTGAGCAAATGCGAGGTCAAATCCACTATATCAGATAAACCGGCAAACGCCCGGGTAATGACCGTATCAAAAGGCTGTTCAGGATGATAGTGTTCCACACGAGTATGACAAACACTGACATTGTTAAGCTTTAATTCCAAAATAGCTTGCTGTACAAACCGGGTTTTCTTGGCATTGCTGTCCAATAACATAAACTCGATTTCAGGGAAATAAATCGCCAGGGGAATGCCCGGCAAGCCCGCGCCGGTGCCTATGTCGATAACTCGTTTACCTTCAATATAGGGCGCTATCGCCAGACTATCCAATAAATGCAAATGCACCATAGCTTCCCTGTCCCGTATGGCGGTCAGATTATAAGCTTTATTCCATTTTTCAATCAGTGTTATAAAGTCCAGTAGCCGCTGTATTTGGCCTTCCCCCAGCGACAGGTTCAGGTCTTCCAGGCCGGAAACCAACATTTTTCGACAGTCGTCCATCAGGCGCTTTTCTTTTTTAAATAAACTAACAACAAGGAAATGGCCGCCGGAGTCATGCCGGGGATACGCGATGCCTGTCCCAAGGTTTCTGGCCGTTGCGCTTTAAGTTTTTGGCTTACTTCATTGGAAAGTCCGGGAACGCCATTATAATCAAGGGCATCCGGCAGTCGTAAATGGTCGTAGCGCAAGGCTTTATCGATTTCAGTTTGTTGGCGGACTATATAACCGGCATATTTAGCCTGGATTTCAACTTGCTCGCCGACCTGTTCTGAAATTG
>PMJA01000251.1 GCA_003158415.1 Methylobacter sp. | reverse complement strand
CGCGAGATCGGCATCCGTCTGGCCATCGGTGCGCTGGAACAAGAAGTATTGCTGCAATTTCTGATCGAAGCCGTGATGCTGTCCTGCCTGGGCGGTCTGATCGGCATCATGCTGGCCTTCCTGGCCTGTCTTGCCCTGTCGACATTGATGCACATACCGTTCCTGTTCAATCCCAGCATTAATCTGTTGGCGTTTGGCTTCTCGGCTGCAATCGGGATTGTTTTTGGCTACATGCCAGCCCGGCGCGCGGCGCGGCTGGATCCGATTGTCGCGTTACGGCATGAGTGATTTGGCCAAACCCACTTTTACAGTTGTAGTTGGGGTAATGCCATTATGTATAGTCTCACCTTTTTCATTTTTGTTCCGGATTTAAAGCCAGCTCGACAATATGTTTAGCTGCTTCTTTAATAAGAACTTTTGTAGCCGTTTCTTCTCCGCCCAAGGTAGTGGTTCCACCGTAATTCTGATTATAACCAACCTCTAACCCTGTAAATCTCTCCTCTCCATTCATTTTTGCCAAAGTTTTTCCTTCCTGGCTTGTGTATTCAGCTAAGTAAACAAGAGAGCCTCGCCCTGCACCAAAACTGATTATCATTCTTAATGCAGTATTACCCGGAGTAAATTCAGTTACTTGAACTTTTAGATTAATACTTTTGGCATCTTTAGTCTCAATATCAAAGCCTGCAATTATTAGCTGACCTTTTATTTCGCGCATCAACTGATCTAAGACTCTTTGATCAATATTCTGTCCAGCAACATTGACATGAACATTTTCCCCTACAAATCGCAGGCTAGCAGTAGGCGACATCAAAACAGACTGGCTCGAGCAACCTGTAAATAATGAAGTAATTAGAGCTATAAAAACTAAGTTATACATTCTGTTTTGATTCAGCCAAGTAAGGCGCGGCGTGCCCTCCCCGGCTCATCCAGCCAACTTTGCATTTGCCAGCCGGTTTAAGCTGATACCTTTATATCGGTTAATCAATGGCATTGACCCAAGGCACAGAAAAGGCGTTCAAAAGACTTGAGCATTTTGTCTTTCAGCAACTCCCGGCCCACTANNGGTCAACACTATGCCGCCGCCGTTCCAATCCATATTGACGCGGTGTCTGAGGATGGTTGCCAGTCGGCCTTCCACGTTTTTTTCCACCCAGAAAAACGCCTCGCTGGCCCCCGATGGCAAAGTTTTCGGATAGTCCAGCCATGCCTTGGACAGGGCAGGAAAATAACGAATCAAGATGGCGCTTGCCTGTGCTGCTTCACGCAGTTCCAATGAAGGCTTTGAAAACAGGCTGTCCTCACGGGCATAAGGCGCTATCGCAGAGATACCTCCGCGCTGATAGGCACTAAAACGCTGGAACAAGATTTTCCGGTAGTGCTGTCCAACCTCGTCTCCGATGGGTCTATAGGACGTCCGCTTAAGGGTCTTCTTAAGCGTTTTAAAGCTGTCGATCTCATGCGGGGACAAGTTGAATTCGCTCCCCGGTTCGGCATCCAACAAAGTCTCAGCGTCTTCCTTAGGCAAAATAACAGATGCCAAGGAATCCTCCCCAGCATGCTCCGTCAACACTCCGATGGCAGTGACATCAACATCTAGCGATTCAGAATTATTCAACCGGAATTGTCCGACTACCTTGTCCAAAGGAACCCGAAGATACCAAACTACACCTGCAGCAAGCTCGTCGTCTCTGCCTTCGCTTAAGGCATAAGCGATGGGCTGACCTTTCGCTAGTTCGGCAATTTGATTCTTGTCCATCCCCAGCAAGCCTAAAACCTCCTCGACACCTGGATATTCAGCAAAAGCGGGGATTTCCAGCAGGATAAAGCAGATGCCCAATAGCCGCGCGACGGCGTTAGCATAATTCAGTTTCCGTGGCATTTGACTACCTCTGGCGTCAAGCCGTTGCGGGCAGAAGTTAAAAGTCTATCATGGAAACACCAATAGTATGCTAATTCTGAGCAGCAGGGGTGCGGAATATCGGGTTAAAGCTTCTCCTGTCCGGAACTATCCTTTATGCCGCGCGCCAGATCGGCGAACGATCCAATCGCCTTTTCGGCATTTTTATCGACCTCGTCCAGGGTTGCTTCAAAGGCCTTCACGAAAGAGACCAAATCGATCTCAACCTCGTTGGTGAACCTAAATACGCTTCCATCGTCAGGCGGCGGCGGTGGTGGCTCTGGCGCTGGCGGCGGCGGTTCTGGCGCTGGCGGTGGTGGCTCTGGTGCTGGCGGCGGTGGTGGTCAGACGGCAATCGCAATCAGACCTACGACCACAATGCCAACCACTAGCGCAAAACCCCAGTTTCCTACTTCGGCAGGATTAAATGCTGTCGACGACAATTGCTGCCTCATTAAAGCCAGCTGATCCAGGGCCTCCTGAGAGACTTTCATATCCAGAGCATCAGCGGCGGCCAGAGGGTTGCTGTTCAGGAGATCCGTATACCGACCATCCTGAACGACCACATAATAAAAATTAGACAACTCACGCATGGCTGCAATATCAAGATTATTGCTGACAGCGCTGTCCTTCCAGTTTTCATTGATTTCAAGTCGGGAAATCAGCTCGTCATATTGGCTGAAGCTGTTTGAGTTCAACATCCGTAACGATGGAAAATTTTCCATCACTTTATCCGACGTACAAAGTTGACCGAGAATGTTTTGCAACTTGCTCATAGTAACTTCCATTGGGTTTGTAGGGTGATTGTTAAGTTATAACAAACATTACCTGATAGTTGCTATTGTTTTTTCCTTATGCGTATGGCCCAAAAATGAAGGAATCGTCCGGCTTGACGTTGCGGACAGTAGTAACTCTTTAGCCATTGCAGTAACCCCGATTACAGTAATTTGCAGTAACTTTTGTACTGCTTCAAGGTTACTGTAAAACTTACGGCATAAACTGTCGAGTGTTACTGTATTTCGTTGGACAATAAAAAACCCGCTAAGCCTTATGACTTGCGGGTTTATGTACTTCTTTGCATCTTACTAAATACCTATTTGGTGCCCGGAGCCGGAATCGAACCGGCACGTCCTTACGAACGAGGGATTTTCTTACCAACTACGACTTTCGTCGCCATTCTGGGAATGTTTGTGGTCTGGACTTTCTCTTCACCTTATCAAAAGATTTAGGCGGGGGCCGTCAAGTCTCTACACGTTCTTCTTATTTAATAAGAAGCTTCGCTCGGGATTGCCAGTTAAGGTTTCCCCGAATTTGACCCCATTCACACTAGAAGTTTCCAGTCTAGGTGCTCAAATTATCTATAAGTCCCTTGCGTCTACCAGTTTCGCCATCCGGGCGTGGATGGTCTAAGCTAACCATTGTATCATAAGTTAAGAATTTATATTAAAAAAATTCCTCACTTACTTTTTTAAAACGATTTGGCATAAAAAAGGGTTGCTAACATAATAGTCCCTTGAGTCTACCCATTTCCTCACCGAGGCAATCGATAACTTTGGTAAGCTGTGTATTATATATCAACAAAAAAAATAAACTAGACCTATCTAACAATTTTTTAAAAATAGCTATTAAGTTAAGCGCCGCCTGGCAAGATAAGAGCGTGACAGGGGGATTGTTGATGCCTTCGTTTTCCTCTGTTCTCCGTGGTAATAAAGAAATTTTTTGATCTAGCTCAATTTTTGAATCTTATCTTTTGGTTAAATAGACGCCGTTGATGTCAATCAGCGATTTCCTTTAATCTATATTTAACTATTGATGGAGAATTGAATATGAGTACTAACACTCAAGAAAAAGATTACTTTTGGTATTATGTGGCCGGTCTTGTTTTAGCAGTGGTTATTACAGTGGTTGTTATTAAAAGCAATGAACATGGCAAGTACGAATCTTCTGCAAAAGCGATTGCTGAAGATTCCGCTAATTCAGCCTATAGAAAATAAGGCTATTCCTCACAGTCGTAATTTTCGTTTTACCGTTTACCGCACTGCTTAAAGCCTTTCTTTGATTTTTCGAGTGCCGAAGTTCAAATAAATTCTCGTTATCTTGGGCTGTTTAATGAATAAGTTGTATAAAAGTTAAACAGCTCTTTTTTATTGGTTATTTTCAATTGCTTGGATTTGACCTCTATCAGTTTCCGCGCTTGAAAGAGATGGATGATTCGACTCACCGTTTCATGCGCGATGCCTAAATGATTTCCTATTTCTTCCCGCGACATACTCAGGCGAAATTCCATCTCGGAATAGCCGCGTATTTTCAAGCGATCTGAAATATGCAGAATGAAGCAAGCTACGCGCTCTTCCGCAGATCTTCGACTTAGCATCACCTTTTGTACCTGAGAATCAAACTGATTACAGGATCTTTGCAGCAATATTTGACTTAAGCCGGGTGTATTGGTGGCCAATAGATCTATTTTATGAGCCGGTAAATGGCAATAATTGACGGTTTCTAAGGCGATAGCCGTGCAGTTATGGATTTGCGAAGATAAGCCGTCAAAACCCAGTATTTCTCCCGGCAAAATAAAATCAACCACCAGATCATTGCCGTTTGAGTCAAAACTCATTAATTTGGCACTGCCGGAACGCAGGGCTATCAGTCCACGAAATGGGCTGCCTGCATGGTATAGGGCCTCGCCCTTTTGACGTATGTTGTTCCGGTTTACCAATAAGGCGAGTTCACCCACTTCCGACCGGGCCAGCCCTTTAGGAATGCACAAATTATCTAGGTTACAGTTTGCGCAAGTAACCGCTGCTTTGGTAGTCGATGAATTTAACGCTGTTGAATGGTTCATTATTTTGAAAACGAACAGGGCGAAATTGATGCCGAAATAAGACTTATGATGGTCGCCAACTTAAGGCAACATGCTCTCCGAGCTTATCTAAAACTATCCCGCTTGATGGGTAGAAGGTTTATTTTTTTATATTGCCCGCATGCAGGCCGCATTCTTTTTTAGCGCCTGACTCCCACCACCAGCGACCGGCTCTTTCATGTTGATTGGGCAGTACGGCGCGGGTACAAGGTTCGCAGCCTATGCTGATATAGCCTTGTTCATGCAATTCGTTATAAGGCAGTTGATAGGCTGTTATATGATCCCAGACTTGCGCTGAATTCCAGTTTAATAAAGGATTAAATTTAATCAATGGCCGTTCGGCAGTGGAAAATGCGGTATCTATTTGCACTTCGGGTAAGTCTTGCCGCGTATCCAGGCTTTGATCTTTGCGTTGGCCGGTAATCCAGGCATCAACTTGCGCCAGTTTGCGTTTTAAGGGTTCAACCTTGCGTATGCCGCAACATTGCTGGTGACCCTCTTCATAAAAGCTGAACAGGCCTTTGGCTTTTACAAAGCTGTCCAGCATATCCCTGTCGGGGGTTAATAATTCAATGTCTATCCCATAATATTTTCTGACTTTTTCTATATAGCGATAGGTTTCGGGATGCAAGCGCCCGGTGTCTAAAGAAAATACTTGTATGTCTTTTCTGATTTTTAAGGCCATGTCTATCAGCACCACATCTTCGGCGCCGCTGAAAGAAATAGCGATGTTATCAAACAGCGCCAACGCTTTTTTTAGGATGGTACGCGGATTTTTATCGGCTAATTCGGTTTGTAACTGCTCTATATCGAAAATTGTCATGGCGGTGCTTGTGTTCTATGTTATTGGAGACGGTGAAAGCCAAGCTAAAAAATAAGTCCACGAAAGGCACGAAAAAAGTAACCGAAAAGAGTGTGTTAGAAGATCTTTCGTGCTTTTCGTGGACGATTCTTTTGTTAGAGTCGCCTTATTGTTGCGCAAAATACTGCGTCAAGAACTCATCGAAAGGGATTTGCTTTTTGCTTTCGAGTTCCCGCTGCTTGTCCAGCGACTGCTTAGCCATCTCGTTAAACTGCTGGGTATGGGTTTTATCCAGCTTGTTAAGGCTAAAATACCGCGCATGTTCGGCTGATTTATTGAGTGCAAAACGGCTGAAAGGGTATCCTGTTTGAGTCATGCCGTCCAGTATGCGTGCCGATGCCGTTAAATCCGGATTTTTGACTAACAATTGCTGACTAGCCAAGGAGGCGCTGTACGGTTGGCCTTCGTCCCCGTTATCGAGTATTGCGCAGATCGGCTGCATGGCATCAAGAATTTCCGTGGCCCAATCCTGTAAGCCTATTGCTAGCTCGCCTTTGTTGAGTTCCAGACCGGGTTTTCTGCCGAAATTGGCAACTGCCAGCTGATTGGCGTTATTGACCTGATGATCCAGATCCGACATTTTCGGGCTGTCTTTAAGCAAACAGCTCAGTAACAGTGCTTCTATAAAACGGGCTTTTGCAATGTCTATGCCTATGGGATTGAACAAATCCAGATCCAAAGAGCGTATTTCGATATAGCGCACACCGCGCCGCTTTAGCGCCAGGGTCGGTTTTTCGCCGGAGTTGATAATTTGCTTGGGCCGGATGGTGCTGTAAAACTCGTTTTCAATTTGCAGGATATTGCTGTTAAGTTGGCGGTATTCGCCGTTAACAACAACGCCGATGTGCTCATATTCCGGATAGGGCGTCGCGATGGCGGCGCTCAGGCTATCGACATAGCCGGATAAGGAATTGTAATCAATTCTCAGATTGGCCTGGTTTTTACTTTTGTAGCCTATATCGCTCATGCGTAATGAGGTAGCATAAGGGTGATAAAGCGTACCGTTATCGAATTCTTCAAATTGCGCCATCAATGCCGGGCGGCTTTTGAAGAAGTTTTTACAAATGGCCGGTGATGCACCGAATAAATACAGGATTAACCATCCTATACGCTGAAAATTTCGGATTAAACCGAAGTAGGCGTCATTGGTGTAGTGTTCCAGGCTAAGTGGGCTGCGTTCTTGTTCATGCAAAGCCATTAACAGGTTTTCCGGCGCCGAATAATTAAAATGGATGCCGGCGATGGACTGCATAGTCCGGCCGTAACGATGCCACAAGCCGTGCCGGTAAACATGTTTCATGCGGCCTATGTTGGACGATCCGTATTCGGCGATGGGTATGCTGTCATCGCCATCAATACCACAGGGCATGCTGGCGTCCAGCAAGATTTCATCATCCAGATGTTCGTAAACAAACTGGTGTACTTGATGCAGATACGCCAGCGTGTCTTTGACATCGGCAAACGGCGGCGTAATGAGTTCAATCAGCGCTTCGGAATAGTCCGTGGTGATCGTCGGATGCGTTAGCGCCGAACCTAATGCGGCGGGATGCGGTGTTTGGGCGATTAAACCGTCTTTGGCGATACGCAGGCTTTCTTTTTCTATCCCTTTAAAGCCCCCGCAGAGCAGGTGCTGATGGCCGTTTGCCAGGATTTGTTCCAGGCGGGGCGTAAGCTGATTATTAAAATGAGTCATAGAGTGGGCGTGTGTTCCCTGCTGTCCTGTATAATCGGCTTATTATAAAGGGTTTAACCGATTGAAGAAATATTATCGTAGTGCGGGGAGAGGCGTTGAATAAGAAGCCCATAGAAATACTTAAAGCTGTTTTCGGCTATGATAGTTTTAGAGGACAGCAACAGGAAGTCATTGAACAGTTGTTGGCCGGGCAGGATGCACTGGTGTTAATGCCGACCGGCGGCGGTAAATCGTTGTGCTACCAGATTCCCGCCTTAATCAGGCCGGGTGTCGGTATCGTTATTTCTCCGCTGATTGCCTTAATGCAGGATCAGGTGAGCGCGTTACTTCAGTTGGGTGTAAAAGCGGCTTTTCTTAATTCCACATTATCCACGGAAGAAGCGCGGAGTATTGAACAGCAGTTACTTAATAACGAGCTGGATTTGCTGTATATAGCGCCAGAACGGCTGACCTCGGCGCGCACCGGAGCTTTGTTTGCACGCATCCAGATCGCCTTATTCGCTATCGATGAGGCTCATTGCGTGTCGCAATGGGGGCACGACTTCCGGTCGAATTATTTGCAGCTGTCCATGCTGCATGAACAGTTCCCAAGGATTCCCCGTATCGCCCTGACGGCGACCGCCGACGAAAAAACCCGCCAGGAAATTATCCTGCGATTGCAACTGGAGCAAGCGCCGCTGTATCTTAGCGGTTTTGACCGCCCCAATATCCGCTATCGGATTGTGCAGAAACAAAACGCCCGACTACAATTAATGGATTTTATCCAGGCCGAACATGCCGGAGATTCCGGCATCGTTTATTGTTTGTCGCGTAAAAAAGTGGATGAAACCGCCGAATGGCTCAGAACTAAAGGCGTTAACGCCCTGGCCTATCATGCCGGTATGCCCAGTGACTTACGGGCCCAGCATCAACACCGGTTTTTAATGGAAGACGGTTTGGTCATCGTCGCCACAATCGCTTTCGGTATGGGTATCGATAAACCCAATGTGCGTTTTGTGGCGCATCTGGATTTGCCCAAAAGCGTGGAAGCTTATTATCAGGAAACTGGCCGGGGCGGGCGTGACGGTTTACCCGCCAACGCCTGGATGGCTTACGGTTTGCAGGATGTCATCACGTTGCGGCGCATGCTGGCGGATTCTAACGCCGATGAGGCGCATAAACGGCTGGAATTGCACAAGCTCGACGCCATGCTGGCGCTGTGCGAGCAAGTGCATTGCCGCCGTCAGGCGTTGCTACATTATTTTGGCGATCATCTCGAACAGCCTTGCAATAATTGCGACACCTGTTTGGAAACGGTGGAAACCTGGGACGGCACGCTGGTGGCGCAGCAAGCCTTATCGTGTATCTACCGCACCGGCCAACGCTTCGGCGTGGGCTATCTGATTGAGGTATTACGCGGCAAGGCGACCGAGCGCATTGTCGGATTCGGTCACGACAAACAATCCACGTTCGGCATCGGCAAGGCGCTGGATGAACAGCAATGGTCTTCGGTATTCAGACAGTTGGTCGCACGCGGCCTGGTGGCCGTCAATTTCGATCATTTCGGCGTATTGCAACTGACCGACGCCTGCCGTCCGATATTGCGCGGCGAGCAGCAACTGATCTTGCGCAAGGATATAAAACCGGAAAAAACCAAGTCCGGCAAGAAATCGGCGGGGCGGTCGGCGGACAGTCATGACGGCAACGCCGCGCTATGGGACGCTTTACGCGCCAAGCGTCGTGAGATTGCCGATGCTCAGGATGTACCGCCTTATGTTATTTTCCATGACGCCACCTTGATGGCTATGCTGGAAGCAAGACCTATTAATCGTAAGCAAATGGCCTTATTGTCGGGTGTCGGGGCACGTAAACTGGAACTCTATGGCGACCAGTTTTTAGCGGTCATCAGCGAGCATGCAGGTGACCACGCTGTGCCGGATACGGTGATGGAGTCGGTGGAATTGTTCAAACTGGGTTACAGCGTACAACAACTTGCTCAAAAGCGGGCATTGAAAGAGGACACTATTTATAATCATCTCTCGCAAGCGCTGGAGCAAGGCCAGCTCGTATTGAAGGATGTCGTGGAGTTGCCGGAGCAGGACATCAAGCGGATAGAGGAAGCTATTTTGAGTTTACCTAAAGAGCAACAAAACGCGCTTAAGCCGGTATATGAGCTGTTTGACGGGCAATACAGTTACGGCGTATTGCGTTGTGTGAGGGCGGCTTTGCAGCAGCAAACAGCTTAAGTATCAATGCCATAAGTGTCGGGTTACGCTATCGCTAACCCGACAGGGCTGGAGTTTGGGAGCCAGCGCAGTTTTTGTTCTTCACATCAGTCTAGCGTAGGCCGGAATAAGGCCGCCCGCGCGTAGCGCAGGGTGGGTGTTTCCGGCAGATTCGTGCATCGGTATGCCGGAATCGCCAGTTTTCGCTTGCGCTCGAACAGGCTTATTCCGGCCTACAGGACTAACCCGACCTACGTTTTTAACCTTTTTTTACCAGTTTGCTACGCGCAAGATCAAATAGTTTTAACGCAAAAGCAATTAGCGGGCGGCGCTTGGCGACCACTGCATAACCCAGCAAGCCCAACACCAAGCCATCAAACAAGCGCCCCAGGGCTGATGGGCTTTGTTGTTGGGTTAATGCCGCTTCCGAGGCTTTGACCGGCGCTGTTTGCACGGCCACTTTGGCGGGCGTAACTTCGGCTTGCAGGTCAGGTAAGCCTAGGCTGCGAAAGCCGTCATAATCCTGCCAGATAGGATATTTGCCTTGCCATAAGGATTTGGAGAAATACGGCGCCAGACTCATGCCGTGGGCCGAAGGTATGCCTCTGTCATCAACAAAGCCTTTATAGACGACTAAGCTAATATCGCCGCCTTCGCCGTGGCCATTGGTGGTAAACGATTTTTCAACATGGTCATGGAACATCCAGATGCCTTGACCGAAGCTGTTCAAGCCGTCATCCACGCCGCTTAATGACAGATCCAGGCGTTGTGCCGGCGCCATGCCGTGGACATCGCGCTGGATATAGGAGCCGGGGCCGTTATCTACGCCGTCGTAATGAGTGACGGTCGGTTTATGTCCATGTATATGCAGGGCAAAGGTTTCGGTATGGCCGTTTAAAACCCGCAATTTGACTTGTTGGTTTTCTTCCATGTGTATCAGCGATTCCCTTAAGGTATAAGGGAAGNNTCGGTGATGTCATATTCCATGTTCATGTGCTTGGCAATCAGGCGCGGATCGTTGGCCGACCTTGCAACCAACTCGTGTAACTCCTTGTCCGCCGATTGATAATGCAAGTCATATTCCCTGGCATATTTTTCCAGCACGGCGACCGAAGGGTGACGGACTTGCCCCGCACCAACATTAAGTGTTTGCGGCCAATTGTTCGGGCGATTTTCCTCGACCACGAAAATGCCTTGCAAGCCCATAGGGATATGGGTGTGTGGCTGGACATGGCAATGGTAATACATGGTGCCGGGTTGGCGCGGCTTGATGACGTAAGTTTTGCTTTCTCCAGGCATGGTGTCCATATTGCTGGTTTGGCCCACACCGTCATTGCCTGAGCCGCTATGATCCATATAGGGATGGTCTATGCCATGCAAATGGATAGAATGCGGCAAATAATGGGTGTTTTCCAGGACTATCCACACCACGTCATCCTGTTCCACGCGTATGACCGGAGACGGCGCCCGCAACAACGGATTGGCTTCCAGCTCGTAGAGGCTTTTGGTGGACATATCGCGGGTTTTGGGCGCATAAACCCAAAAAGTCGGCTGTATGCCAGGGGCTATGTCAAAAGTGGTGGTCGGGTCTTTCATGTCCGGCGAATGGCCGTTAAGTTCCACCACTTCCAGTTTGATAATGATTTTGTCAGGATCACCGTCGCCGTCGACATCGTCCGACATTGTAATGGCATCGGCAGCCAGTTGCGTCTGCATCAATGTGTCCATAGACACGCCGTTGGTACCTTTAACGAAGGCGGCAATATCTGCCGGATTGTCTGGATTGCAGAGCTTGGACTCCTGTATGGCGACGCCATCAATCACTTGCGCTTTGCGCCATGCCGGATCGGTAAATTCGGAACAGACTTCTTCCACCGGCCCCAAATCAACTTTGGCTGACGGTGGCAAATCGGTGGCGGCCTGGCTCCAGTCGTGCGCCAGGAGCAGCATGGCGCCCCCGGTAAGGGTAATTAGTTTTTTACGCATACAACTTCCTCAGAAAATCACTTGATGAAATGAAACACCGCCCTAAAGACGGTTTTTTATTATTATTTTACTATTTTAACCGAATAGTTAGGTTAAGTCTTTTTTGGCTATGTAATCAAAGTTAAAGTTCCATTGTTGCATAGTTTTCATGGTGTACCGGAACATGGGAACGATACAAAATATCGGGCGTTTTGATGCCAACATTGAGGGATTTGTCGCCGACATCGGTGGTATCATTGGTATTATTGCTTTAGTCGTAGATCGGGTTAGCAATAGCGTAACCCGACGTTTGCTGCGATGATATGTCGGGGTACACTATTGTTAACTCGGTATCTGCATGATTTAAACCTAACATCGCACTATGAAAAATCAATCCCCCCATTATTTAGTCGGCATCGACTTAGGCACTACCCACACGGTGGTGGCTTATGTCGGTGCTGAAAAAACACATCAGGAAATACACTTATTTCAAATTGAACAACTGATTGCGCCGGGGCAAGTGGCGGCCCGGCCTTTATTGCCGTCAGTGCGTTATCATCCGGCGTCAGGCGAATTATCGGCGGCGGATCTGGCTTTCCCCAGTTACAGTGACGAGACTGCCCTATCCGGCGATGCGCCGGTTATTGGCGAGGCTGCGCGTTTATTGGGCGCCAAGAGCAAAGGCCGGTTTGTGACTTCCGCCAAAAGCTGGTTGTCGCATCCTTCTGTGGATCACAGCGCCGGAATCCTGCCGTGGGGCAGCGGCGATGACATCAGCAAGGTTTCGCCGATAGCGGCCAGCGCCAGTTATTTGGCGCATATCCGCACGGTATGGGGCCATAAATTCCCGGACGCGCCGTTGGAGCAACAGACTATCGTCATCACCGTTCCCGCTTCCTTTGATGAGGCCGCGCGGGCGCTGACCTTGGAAGCGGCGCGTATCGCGGGGCTTAAGCAGGTGCGTTTGCTGGAAGAGCCACAGGCGGTTTGTTACGACTGGTTAAGGCGCAATGCCGGAAACATTAAGCAAGCATTGGCGCATGTGCATTTATTGCTGGTTTGCGATGTAGGCGGCGGCACCACCGACTTAACGCTGATTAAAGTGGAGCCGGGTGAACACGAGCCTAAGCTGACCCGCATTGGCGTCGGTGAGCATTTAATGTTGGGCGGTGATAATATCGATCTGGCCCTGGCCCATTTGGCCGAAAACCGCCTGACCGATGATGAAAAACGCCTGTCTGCCGCCGACTTATCGCAACTGCTGGAGCAATGCCGGATTGCCAAGGAACGCCTGTTGGCCGAGGATGCGCCGGAGCAGACTACAGTCACACTGCTGGGAGGCGGCTCCAGGTTGATCGGTAGTTCGCGCTCGGTGGTGTTGGCCCGCGATGAAGTCAGGGCGATTGCGCTGGACGGCTTTTTTCCCTTATCAGGATTGGATGAGTTGCCGGATAGAAAACGCAGCGGCGTAGTGGAGTTTGGACTGCCTTATGCGGCGGAACCGGCGGTCAGCAAACATATTGCCGCGTTTTTAAAGTTGCATGCGGCAGCGTCCAGTGACGCGTTAAAAGGCGAAGGCAGGGTGCCCGATGCGTTGTTGCTGAACGGCGGCGTTTTCCGCAGCCAGCCGATTACCGGGCGCTTGGTTAATCTGCTTAATTCGTGGAGCGCTAAGCCGCCGGTTTTGCTGGAAAATAAACACCCTGAACTGTCCGTCGCTTTCGGCGCGGTGAGTTATGCCCTCGCCCGGCGCGACAAGCAACTTAAAATCGGCGGCGGCGCGGCGCGCAGTTATTTTTTGCTGGTCGATACCGACAATTTAACACGTCAGCAGGGTGTCTGTATTTTGCCCAGGGGCAGCGAGGAAGGCGAGGAAGTTATTTTAAAAGACCGCCATTTCGCGCTGCGCTTAGGAATGCCGGTACGCTTTCATCTGGCCTCAATAACAGGCGATGCCGAATTTAAACCCGGCGATATTGCCGAAATTACAGACTTGTTTCATTCCCTGCCGCCGCTGGCAGTGGCTTTTGAAGGCGACGAGACCAGGCCGAATGCCGAAGCCATCGTTCAGCTGTCGGTCACGCAAACGGAAGTGGGCACGCTTAAAATTCAATGTGTAGCCGTTGAAAACAACGACCAACGTTGGGATGTGGAATTTCAAATCAGGAACAAAGGCGCGGTAGGATTGCAACGGGATGCCGCCTTGCCTCCTCTATTTAATGGCGCGGCAGAAAAAATACAAGCTATTTTCGGCGCCAAATCCAAAACGATAGATCCTAAAGCCGTCAAAAATTTGCGCGCCGATCTGGAAAAGCAGCTGGGCAGCGCCCGTACCGAATGGGAAACGCCATTGCTTCGGGTGATGTTCGCCACTTTGCTGGAAGGATCTAAATATCATCGTCGCTCGGAGAACCACGAACGGGTCTGGTTGAGTCTGGCCGGATTTTGTTTGCGTCCCGGTTTCGGGTATCCGCTGGATGACTGGCGTGTGGAACAGCTTTGGAAAACCTATCCGCAAGGCATACAGTTTGTTAATGAAACCCAAAATTGGACGGAATGGTGGACGCTGTGGCGGCGTATAGCCGGCGGCTTATCGATAACCGCGCAGGAACAGATTTTTGCCGATATTGCCAAGTTTATAAACCCGGCTGCCGCCAGACAACCCGGCGTTGCCAAGCAAATTAAAAATCGCGGTTATGACGACATGGTGCGCCTTGCTGCCGTACTGGAACGCTTGCCGGTAGCCAAAAAAATACAATTGGGCGAATGGCTGTTAAAACGCCTGGAAAAGGGCGGCGAACCCAGTCAGACTTGGTGGGCGGTCGGGCGTATCGGTGCCCGGTTGCCGTTTCACGGCAGCAGCCATAATGTCGTTCCCGCAGATAAAGTCTGCGACTGGCTGGCCCAGATTATGACAGTCGATTGGCAAAAAACGCCTCATGCCGGTTTTGCCGCAACCTTGATTGCCCGTATGAGCGGCGACAGGGCGCGGGATATAGACGAATCCATGCGCGAACAAATCATCGCCAAACTAAAGCTGGGTAAAGCGCCGTCATCGTGGATAGAAATGGTCGGGCAGGTAAAAGAACTGGATGAAAAAGAAGAGCAGCAGATATTCGGCGAGGCTTTGCCGCCGGGATTGAAATTAATTAATAACGTGGGGGAATAATATAGTCATGGTTGGTAGGGCTTATCCTACTTTNNGAAAGCATGATTTTTGTTGTTATTGATCTTATGTGCTAGCAGGTGCTATCATTTAGGTAGTGGTGATTTTGCATTTATTAGGAGATAGGGCGCATGGCAAATTTAAGCATTAGAAAGTTAGATGAAAATGTGGTTTCAGGGTTGCGCGTTCTTGCATTAACGCATGGCGTTTCAATGGAAGAAGAGGTGCGCCAAATTCTTAAGCAAGCTGTTGCACATCCCATTAAGTTAGGTGACATGGCTTTACAATTGTTTGGTGAAGAGCAAGGTGTGGAGCTGGATTTAGCTGAATATACAGCACACGACCCTTTGGATTTATTACAGTGATTGTATTGGATACCAATGTCATTTCCGAAGTTATGCGTCCTCAGCCAAGTCCGGCTGTTTTGGCGTGGTTAAATCAGCAACACAGCCCCTATCTATTTATTACTAGCGTCAGTATCGCGGAGATTGGTTACGGTTTGCGTGTTTTACCCGATGGCCAACGCCGGAGAATTTTGCAAAACCGTTTCGAACAATTTATTGCGCAAGGCTTTGAATACCGAATACTCAATTTTGACAACCTTGCCGCGCGGGTTTATGCCGACATAATGGGAGTCAGAAAAGAAATGGGCTATCCCATGAGCTTTCCAGATGCCCAAATAGCAGCAATTACGCGAACCCATAACTTCAATCTAGCAACTCGCAATATCAAAGATTTTGAGAGCTGCGGTATTGATCTCATCAACCCGTTTGACTACCGCCTTTAAATAACCCATAAGACGAAATAATTTTCCTCCCCAGCTTCCTGTTTTGCGAAGCTAGAGCTTCGCCGTCCTGATTTCGAATCTGGAGATTGGGAACCAGCGTAAACTGGCTGACTCAAATACTGACGGTGGATTGGCAAAAAACGCCGCATGCCGGTTTTGCCGCAACCTTGATTGCCCGTATGAGCGGCGACAGGGCGCGGGATATAGACGAATCCATGCGCGAACAAATCATTGCCAAACTAAAACTGGGTAAAGCGCCGTCATCGTGGATAGAAATGGTCGGGCAGGTAAAAGAACTGGATGAAAAAGAAGAGCAGCAGATATTCGGCGAAGCTTTGCCGCCGGGATTGAAATTAATTAATAAGGAAAACAATGAAACACGCTGTAATTGATGCGCAAATTAACCCGGAAGGCCGATTGGACGTATTGTCCCAGACTGAAGTCAATAAACTGTTCGACAGCAGCCAAGGCGGTTTATATAGACTGTTCCGCAACTGCTCGCTGGCAGTGCTCAATTGCGGCAGCGCTATGGATGACGGCAAGCAGCTGCTGGAGCGTTACCCCGATTTTGAAATTCGCGTCGTCCAGCAGCAGCGCGGTATTAAGCTGGAGGTTAAAAACGCGCCCGCCCAGGCCTTTGTCGACGGCAAGATGATTAAAGGCATCAATGAACATCTGTTTGCCGTGCTGCGCGACATTATTTACGTCAGTGACGAGATTAATGATAATCCCAAGTTCGATATGACCTCGTCGGACGGCATCAGTAATGCGGTGTTTCATATTTTGCGCAACGCCAATATCCTGCGGCCGATGACTGACCCCAAGCTGGTGGTATGTTGGGGCGGCCATTCCATCAGTCGCAAGGAATATGAATATACCAAACAGGTCGGTCATGAAATGGGCTTGCGGGGCTTGGATATTTGCACCGGCTGCGGGCCGGGCGCGATGAAAGGCCCGATGAAGGGCGCGACTATCGGCCACGCCAAACAGCGCATAAAAAACGGCCAATATCTGGGTATCACAGAACCCGGCATTATCGCCGCCGAATCGCCCAATCCGATCGTCAACGATCTGGTTATATTGCCGGATATAGAAAAACGCCTGGAAGCCTTTGTCCGCACCGGGCACGGCATCGTGGTGTTTCCCGGCGGCGCGGGCACGGCGGAGGAAATCCTGTATCTGTTAGGTATCTTGCTGCACCCCGATAATCAAGACATGCCGTTCCCGCTGATTTTTACTGGCCCCGACAGCGCCGAAGATTACTTTAAGGAAATCGACCTGTTTATCGCCGGAACTTTAGGTTCCAAAGCGCAGCAGCGTTACCGCATTATTATCGATAATCCGGTATTGGTCGCCACGGAAATGTTGGACGGCATCAAACAGGTACGGGCTTTTCGTAAAGAAGCTGGCGATGCCTATTATTTCAATTGGTTATTGAAAATCGACCCACTGTTTCAACAGCCTTTTGCGCCTACGCATGAAAATATGAGCGGTCTTGCCTTGCACAAAAACCAGGAAGCACACAAGCTTGCCGCCCATCTGCGCCGGGCTTTTTCCGGCATTGTGGCCGGTAATGTCAAGGACGACGGCATACGCGCCATCGAACAATACGGCCATTTTGAAATCCACGGCGACGCCGACATTATGAAACTGATGGATGCTTTGTTGGCGTCTTTTGTGGTGCAGCATCGGATGAAGCTGCCGGGGAAAAAATATACGCCTTGTTACCGTATTATTAAATAGTGCCACAGATTCACAGATTAAACTTTTTATAATCAGTGAATCTGTGGCAACTTTTATAGCACGTAGGCCGGAATAAGCCGGTTCGAACATCAGCGAGAAGCAGCGTTTCCGGCACACACAGGAGTTGCCGGAAACGCCCGCCTTCAAAGTCATTAGGATATATCAAACAGCGAAATGGGCGGGCTTATTCCGGCCTACATGGCTTTTCGGTTTCTCTCAAAAGCATTTTAGTTTTTGTTTTACTTAGTTTACAAACCTATGAACCTCAATCAATTTTTTCCAGTGCTGCCGGGGTTTTGGCTTTGAACAACTCGGATAAAAGCTCAAGTTGAGCCGTCAAATGAGGGATCGCAGGGATTTTCCAGGCTTTTCCTGTGAAATGGGCTAATAAATTAGTCAACCAAGGCCGATTCGATTTTGCCTGATGTATGATAAACCGATAGGATTCGCCATCGTTAAAAACAGCAAAGTCTTCCAGGCAAATTTCAATCGTTTGTTCTTCACCGTAGAGTCTTGTTTGTACGTAGACTTTTCGCGCTTCGAGGTCAAAATTAAATGCCGTTAATTCTGCAATGCCCTTAAGGATGATATTCGACACCCATATAATCAATAGGTTNNAAACTGGATTTGATGCTCATTTTTAATTTTCCGCTAACAGGATAAGGTCTGTGATTTTAACCATTCTTTGCCGGTTTGTGTCACAAATAATAAAATATACTATGTTTTTATAGCTATAAAACGCAAAGTTGTGGCTATAATTAGCAAGTGTGCTTATTATAATAAAAGGAGGGATAACCCAATGAAAACATCGAGATTACTGGTCATATTTCTTATGATTTCTTTTTTTAATAGTGGCGCTGTTAATGCCTCCGAGCATCATAGCGGTCATGGCGGCGGCGCCAAAAGCGGCGGTGGCGTAAGCGCAGGAAGTTGCGGCAAACCCCATCTCGCCAAATTTACACCGCCCCATTTGGCAACAGTCGCACCCGGCTCCGAATTTTCCTTTATGGCTTTCAATGTCGACAAGCCGGAGCAAATTTCCGTCACCGTCAAAAATATTCCTGTTGAAGTCACTGCCGAATTTAAAGACCCTTTTTACCTGATTAAAGNNCACTGTCAAGAATATCCCTGTTGAAGTCACCGCCGAGTTTAAAGATCCCTTTTATCTGATTAAAGGAAAATTGCCGGCCTCGCTAGTTGACACGGCGGCCCGAATCAACATTAAAGTCAGCGCCAAATCACCGCATTGCGAAGCCGAAAACGGTTGGTTGTTGATTATAGCCGACCAATAATCAACCTGTGAAAACACTATCAATTGCGCCGCGAAACTGTATTGCAATGGATAGCCCAGCTCTTTAATCATTAACTTATTGCTTAAATACTCTTTATGTCCGAAAACAGACCCGCTAAAAAATGTGCAGCCTTCTGCCTAGCCTTGCGTTTTGATATTAATGAATTAGCAAAACTGCTGTCAGATTCAACACTGATAAGAATCATTAAAGGCGCGTTACTAATTGAAGATGATCACTCCTGGTCGGTGGTCTTTGCTTACGGCGCTGTTGTACACTGGAATGTCAGCGCCGAACAGCAGCTCAAGCTGCATCAGTTATTATTGGAGCATGCAGAAAATCCGCTGGCGTCCATTGAGGAAGACAACTTCACTTTCGCCCTCGATTGTCCCAGCACGCGCATTATTGAAGATCACATTGAAATCGAGTCTTCCGATCCTATTTTGATATTTGCCCTATCCCAAGGTATGGCGCAGTCGATTAAGCTGGCCTCTTTTGAAACCAATGCCATAACCACCATCAACAATACCAGCTACATTCCCAGGTCATTAGCTGAAAATGGCAGCATCAAGTTAAGCCGTCATAAAATCGCCAAAATTCGCGGACAATTGTTTTTAACCAAAAGCGACATTATTTTAAATTACGACTTGCTGGATACGCCCGATTTTTTTTGGGAATACCCGGAATATGATTCTTTTTACGGCATTGCTGCAAAATATTTGGAAATAGCGCCGCGCACTCAAGTTTTGTCCAAGAAACTGGAAACCATCCATGAATTATTCGAAATGCTGGCGGACGAGCAAAAACACCGGCATTCAACGATATTGGAATGGATTATTATCTGGCTGATCGCTTTTGAAATCGGCATGACCATATTCGACAAAGTGTTTAAATAAATATACACCCTGCCCCACTCACTCTTAATCTAATGCTCAGTTACCGACACTCATTTCACGCAGGAAATTTCGCCGATGTTTTAAAACACCTCGTTTTGATAAAAATCCTGGAATACTTAGGCAAAAAAGATAAACCTTACTGCTGTATCGATACCCATGCAGGCCCCGGAGACTATGCCCTGAATGAAGATTACGCCTTAAAAAACAAAGAATTTGAAAACGGAATAGCAAAGTTATGGCAGCGAAATGACCTGCCCGACGGCGTTGCCGCTTATGTCGAACTCATCAAAAAATTTAACACAACTGATGAATTAAGCCGCTATCCCGGCTCGCCTTTAATTATCAGGCAATTTTTACGCAATAAAGACCGCCTTTTTTTGTATGAACTGCATAGTACAGAAATCGAATTATTAAGCGTTGCCGTCAGCAGGGATCGGTGTATCAAAGTATTTTATGAAGATGGTTTAAAAAACGCCGTCGGTTTATTACCGCCTAACGAACATAGAGGGCTGGTGCTTATTGACCCTTCTTATGAAATGAAAAACGATTACCAGCGGGTAACCGAAACGTTGGTGCAGATGCACAAACGCTTTGCCACAGGCACTTACGCGCTCTGGTATCCGGTCGTCGAACGCAGCCGCAATCAGCAACTGGAACGCGATATAAAATCCTCCGGTCTGAAAAATGTGCAGTTATTCGAGCTGGGCATAAAGACCGATACCTACGAACACGGCATGACCGCCAGCGGCATGATAGTGGTTAACCCGCCGTGGACTTTAGCCGCCGATATGCAGCAAGTCTTGCCCTGGCTGGCCCAGGTACTGGGTATAGATGGCGCGGGATCGTACCGGATAGAAACCTTGGTTGGGGAATAAGATATGAAAAATATTATTGTGATGTCAGGCGACATCGGTAGCGGCAAATCCTCGGTGGCGACGGAGCTAAAACAGTTGACCGGCTTTGACATCATCGGCACAGGTACGATACAGCGCGCCATCGCCACCCGGCGCGGCCTGACCACGCTGGAACTGAACAAAATATCGCAAACAGACCGCAGCATCGATGATGAAATCGACTCTTATGTGGTTGAAACCGGCAAAATCCAGGATCGTTTAATCCTGGACTCGCGACTGGCTTGGCATTTTATACCGACCGCATTTAAAGTGTTTTTGGCGGTGGATCCGGTGGTAGGCGCAGAACGGGTGTTTAACGCATCGCGCAATGACGAGCATAACCCATCTCTGGCGGCGACGCTGGAAAACAACCTGAAACGTCAAGCCATCGAAGACCAGCGCTTTCACCAGCTCTATAACGTGAACTTTAGAAAATACGGAAATTATGACTTGATCATCGACACGTCATACGCGTCGCCGACAGCGATAGCTACAAAAATCAAGGAATGCTTTGAGGCGTGGTTAAATCATCAGGCGTATTCATCATTGTGGGTCTCTCCCAAGAAGTTATTGCCGACTAAAGCGGTTAACCACGAACACACCCGTAACAGCATCCACGAAATAGCTGTTTTTGTCTGTAACGGCTTTATTTATATCCGCGACGGACACTGGCAGGTTATGGCGGCGCAACAGGCCGGTTGCGATTTGATCGCTGCAAAAATTTTAACCGAAGAACCTGACGATGAATTAAGCGCCGGACTTAGCACCGGTCAGGCGGCCAATGATGTTTCTTTAGACTTATTGCATGACTGGGAAGCATCGCTGGGCTTTAAATACACCTGCTATCCTGAGCCGGTTTCGGCATAAAAGCAGTTTGTCTTTTGAATAACAACTTAGCTACATCTCAGCCAACACATCCAGCGCCTCGGCCAGCGTCGATACCGCGTGTATCTCCAAACCCTTGATAGCCGTTTTCGGCGCATTGGCCTTAGGGATCACGGCTTTTTTAAAACCGTGTTTTGCCGCGTCGTTTAACCGCGCATGACCATTGGCGACCGGCCTGATTTCACCGCTCAAACCGATTTCGCCAAAAAAGAACGCATCATGCGGAATCACTTTATCCCTTAAACTGGACACGATCCCGACCACGATGGCTAAATCGGAACTGGTTTCCGTCACCTTAATGCCGCCGACGACATTGGCGTAGATTTCATCCTGTGCGGAAAATATGCCGCCATGCCGATAAAGCACCGCCAGCAACATGGCCAGACGGTTTTGATCGAAGCCGACGGCCAGTCGCCTCGGATTACCATACTGGCATTCCGTCACCAAAGCCTGAATTTCCACCAGCAACGGCCGTGTGCCTTCCCACAACACCGTCACTACGCTGCCTGACGACGGCTTTTCCGCCCGGTTTAAAAACATCGCCGAAGGATTCTTGACTTCCTTAAGGCCCGAACTGTCCATCGCAAAAAAGCCCAACTCTCCGACACTGCCGAAGCGGTTTTTATCCGCCCTCAACACCCGAAAGCGGGCATCATCGGTAGAACCCAGCATCACCTGCGTATCGACGATATGGCTCAAGGTCATCGGCCCTGCCAGCGATTGATCCTTGGTGACATGGCCGACCATAAAAATGGACACATGATGCTTTTTGGCATATTGCGTCAAATAACTAGCCGACTCCCGGACTTGGGAAACCGATCCGGGCGCAGAATCCGCCTCTTGCGTGTGCATCACCTGTATCGAATCAATCACCAAGATTTGCGGCTTGATGTCGTCCAAAATATCGCATATACGTTGCACCGAGGTTTCCATCAGCATCATGATTTTATCGGCAGGCAGCTTTAAGCGGTGCGCCCGTTCGGCAATCTGTTGCAGCGATTCCTCGCCGGACACATACAAAACACTGACGCCTCTGTCGGCAATATTGGCTATCGCCTGCAACAACAGCGTACTCTTCCCTGCCCCCGGCGCGCCGCCGATCAACACCACGCTGCCGGTGACGATACCACCGCCCAATACGCGGTCGAATTCCGAAATTCCGGTGGAAATGCGTTCAGCTTGCGACAAACTGACATCCGACAATAATTTAACCTCGGACTGGCTACCGGCATAACCTTTGCGGCTGCTACGCTCCTTGCTCGCCGAACCCAGCCGGACTTCCTTAATGGTATTCCATTCGCCGCAACTGGTGCATTGTCCGCCCCAACGCGGGTAATCCGCGCCGCATTGGTCGCAAACAAAGGCGGTTTTTATTTTTTTGTTCATGTTTTATTAATTGATATTAGCCGTAGCTTGGGGCAACGGCTTTATCGTTGCCCAACTCAATGGCGATCGGAGTTAGGATGTCAGCCTATTCACCCAACCCCATAGGCATATTACACCGTTTCAATCCACGCGCAAGAAGAGATGAAATGGTCCAGTTTATCATTCCCCTTTGGTGAGCCGTCCGCATTAAACAGCTTGCGCGGATCAAAGAAAGCCAATCGCATATTCATCAATGAATTGCTGGTTTCTGCAGATTAATTTATTCATGGCGGCCAGTAATAGGTTATTTCACGCATTTATTATCAATAGGGGCATTTTACCAGTCCTTTATATTCAATGGGTTAAAATAGTAACGCCTTAAAAGTGTGTCATATAACCTAATTCTATGTCATATCACGCATAATCAAAAGCACAAAAAGCTATAACACTTTGATAAAAAACAATTATTTTAATGGAATGATTCTTGCTTAATAGTGTAATTAGGCCTTTTGCATGCAGTCAAATAAAACACCCATGAAAGAAATGATTATTGTGATCGCTATCGGTTCGTGCATTCTGATGTGTGCCGAAGGGCGAAATGTTCAACCGTAAAATGTTGTATATGACACATCCACCTCAGAATATGCACGGCATATCACTCATTGAAGTAAGTGTCGTACTGGTGATCCTGGTTGCGCTGGCAGGGCTTGGCCTGCCTTATGTTAGAAGCACTATCGATGATTCAGAATGCTCACTGACAGATGTAACATTACAGAACGTAAAATCAGCGATTATGGGATCACCGACCGCACCAGGGTTTGTCGGGGATATGAACCGGATGCCGTATAATTTAGAGGAGCTAACGACATGCACAATAAGCACTGTAATACCGCACTCTTGCGCAACAACGACACAACTAACATCCTATAACCCGTCATCACAAAGCGGATGGCGTGGGCCTTATGTGTCTAATAGCAACCCAATTTCCACCACCAATCCCACTTTCACCGTTATTACGGATCAGTTCAAGTCGCCAACCAACTACCCAAGCCTTAGTGGCTCGCCGATTCAACTGGTTCTTGCTTTTGATGGCACAAATTGCAGCTATTTTCTGCTTTCAAATGGGCCGAATGGCAATCCTGATATAGCGCCGATTCCTGCGGCATCGCTTCCTACCATAACATACACATCCGCTGTGAGCTATGCCCCTGGCTGCTATTCTTCCACAAAGATTAGTCCCAATACAATGAGCTACTTGGCTGCACCGAATACATCAATGAACAACCTTAGTCCCCCGCCAATCAACGGATTGGGCACCCCTCATTATTTAGATATAAGTGGTGGCATCACCACTTGGACTCGTGGGGACGATAGGCTTTTATTTATTGAATCCGTTGACCCTGGTTCAAACACGCCATGCAACCAGTGAGACCCAATCGAATGAAAGCATCAAGAGGCATGACACTCATTGAACTATCAGTTGTTATTTTGCTACTTTTGATGATGGCCAGCTTAACATTGCCGCTTTTTACCGGCATTGCCCAAAGCACCAGAAACCAGATAACAGAAGCGCGAGTTACCCAGATCAAGCAGGCCATTATCAACGTGCAAACCGTTAACGGAACACCGACTGTTTCAGGATTTGTGGCGGATGTTGGGCGGTTGCCGGGTTGCATCAGGGAATTGATTGATGGTTATTGCGATGCAGTACCTCCTTATACAGCGCCTTGTATGCCTGGTTCAGTTGGATCAACAGCCTGCATAGGGCCGCCCAATGGATTGAAAGGCCCCTACCTGCAAACTTCTGACGGCAGTTTCTATGACGGATGGGGCAACACTGGCACTACATATAGCGCTGATAACTTTGGGTGGAATTACCAACTCGCTTCAAAATCTTATGATTTAGTAGTGCCAACTCCGCCATTAATATCCTGCCCAACAGATGGTTATGTCAATTCATATACAGGCCCATGTGATACATTAAGCCTGCAAAGTTTTGGGGCTGATGGAATGCCAGACACTTCGACAACTAATTTAAGTTCGGGATCTTATGATAATGACTATCCGAAGAGCATTAATCAGGCTAACCCGATGACTCTTGCAGATATGCCGGTTTTAATACAACCATCCGACTGGAT
>PMJA01000157.1 GCA_003158415.1 Methylobacter sp. | reverse complement strand
CCTTTTCTCATATTGTCATTGCTTGCCACCAATTCCAACGCATCACCCAAGCTGGTTTTCACGATGGTTTCATGGAGCTTGGTCAATTCCCTGGCAATGACGATTTGACGATCCAAAGGCACTATCTCCGCCATGTTCTGCAATGAG
Source organism: Methylobacter sp. (assembly GCA_003158415.1). Taxonomy (GTDB): domain Bacteria; phylum Pseudomonadota; class Gammaproteobacteria; order Methylococcales; family Methylomonadaceae; genus Methylobacter_C. The sequence continues at coordinate 4,919 of PMJA01000157.1, read as the reverse complement.
GCCAGAATCCGATGACAGGACTCATAAAATACCCAGGTTTTCGGCAACAGAACCCGCTCACTAAAAAACGTTTTACGCGCCGATGACGTTCTCGGTAAAAAACCCTCAAACGAGAATTGAGTAACTGGCAAGCCCCCCGCCGACAAGGCCGCGATTAACGCGCAGGCTCCCGGTATCGGCACGACATCCAGACCCGCATCCTTCACCATTTTTACCAGCGGCATGCCCGGATCGCTCAGCAACGGCGTCCCGGCATCCGAAACCAAGGCAATAGAGAGGCCCGACTGCAATTTTTCCAGCAATACCGCCGAATACTTATCTTCGTTATGCTGGTGCAATGAAACCAGCTTATTGGTAATACCGTAATGCTGTAACAGCATTTTTACATGGCGGGTATCTTCCGCTGCAATCAGATCGACCTGTTTTAATATCTCCACCGCCCGGTAGCTGATGTCAGCTAAATTACCTATCGGCGTAGCAACAACGTATAATTTGCCAAACTCAGTTAACATTCGATATTCTCATTCATATATTCTCTAAATAACACCATGATCCGCCATGATTATGTGCCGCGCTTGCCCTTGGCGAAAGCTAATTGTATCAGTATCTTGCTCTTTCATTGTGTCTGAGATATATCAACAGGAGAGACCTATGCTGTTTACTGAACTCAAAGCCAAAGCCGCACACTTGCTCCGTGGCGAAAACGCTGAACAGCAAGCCCATAACTTCCTCATCAATAAGGGACTTAAGCCGGTTTGCAGGAACTACCGCTGCAAACAAGGCGAACTCGACTTAATTATGACCGACCGCCAAACACTGGTGATTATTGAAGTCCGGTTCCGTAAAACGGATCAGTACGGCAGCGCCGTGGAGAGTGTCACGCGGACAAAACAATCGCGTATAATAGCGGCAACGCAGTGTTACCTATCATCCCAACAAGCAGACAGACCCGTGCGCTTTGATGTTATTGCCATTTCCGGCAATGGCAAGATAGAGTGGATACAAAATGCTTTTTAGTAATCATCACGACATGAACTTACAAGACCGAATCATCAATCATTTTTCCGACAGCATCCAAACCCAGCAGGAGGCCATGACCTCGCTTTGCGAGTTGATAGAGTACGCCTCGCAACGGCTGGTTTCCGCCTTATTGAATGATAAAAAAATACTAGCTTGCGGCAATGGACGCTCGGCAACCAGCGTCCAACTGCTGTCTTCCGCCATGCTCAACCAATTCGAACGCGACCGCCCGTCGTTGCCGGTCATCGCATTAACCACGGACACGGCAACCATCACCGCGATAGCCAACGACTACCACTTTGATGATGTGTACGCGAAACAACTGCGAGCATTAGGACAAAGCGGCGATATTTTATTGGTATACACCGACGGCAACCATTGCGCCAATATCGCCAAAGCGATTACCACGGCCCACGACAAGGACATCTCGGTCATCGCGCTGACCGGCAATAATGGCGGCATGATTGCGCCGTTACTCTACGAAACGGATATAGAAATTCGCGTACCCTCGCTCTCAAACGCACGCATACAGGAAATTCACATCCTGATTACCCATTGCTTGTGCGATTTGATAGATCATCAATTATTCGGTTAACAGACCCGGGTTAAACCATGAAAAAACACTTTATATTCCTGCTGCTGGCCCACAGTCTTGTGCTGGGCGCATGCACTACCGCCGCCCCCCATGGCCCTGCAATCACCGCACAAATGCTATTGGAAGACCGTCGCACCCGCGAGGTCATTTTGACTGATAGAGAGATTGAAGCCGATGCTTACTCCGAGCTTAGTTCCAACAACACCATACACAACCAGTGCCATGTCACCATCAATGCCTATAACGGCGCAGTTTTGGTTACCGGGGAAGCGCCTACCGAAAAACTGGGCAAAAAAATTATTGCCGCCGTCCAAACCGTTGCCAATGTAAAACTGGTGCACAACAACTTGATTATCGGCCACCCCATTGATGCCGCCGCACGCGCGAATGACATCGCCATAACCGACAGCGTTAAAAAAGCACTGGAGCAAATACGCACCCTGCCTGATTTTTCGCCCGCCATGATCAAAGTCATTACCGAAGACGGCACAGTTTACCTGATGGGCTGGGTACACCGAGACGAAGGCGCTGTCGTTATCAACGTAACCCGGCTTCAACCCGGCATTAAACAAATCATCACGGTGTTTGAATACATTGACTGACATTCCTGCTCTACCTGCCGATTTTTTGGCCTTGCTGACGGATCTGTTCGCCAGCGATGCTATTTTTACTGCGCCCGAAGACTGCTGGGTTTATGGCTATGACAACAGCCGCCGCCACGTCCTGCCTCAAGCCGTCGTTTTTCCNNCGGCACCGGCACCACCGGCGCGACCGTCCCGCTTAAAGGCGGACTGATCGTATCGCTGGAACGCATGAACAAGCTGGTCGAGTTTTCGCCCGATAACCGCTATATCATTGTGGAACCGGGCATGACCAACCAGCAGGTACAGGACATCGTCAAAGAAAAAGGCTTTTTCTGGCCGCCCGACCCCACCAGCGCCGCGTTTTGCAGCATAGGCGGCAATCTGGCCTACAACTCGGCAGGCCCCAGGGCCGTCAAGTACGGCACGCCCAGAGAAAACACCCTAGGCTTGCGCGCCGTTACCGGCGCAGGCAAGGACATACGTGTCGGCGTACACACCAGCAAAGGCGTGGTCGGTTATGATCTTACCCGCCTGATACTAGGCTCGGAAGGCACACTGGCGATCATTACCCAAGCCACCTTAAAACTGACGCCGCTGCCTGAAGCCACCAAAACCCTCAGGGCCATTTACCGCACAGTTTTCGACGCTGCCCAAGCCGTTTCCGCCATCATGTCGCAGCCGGTCGTGCCCTGTGCGCTGGAGTTTATAGATGGCAACGCCATCAACATGATACGGCAATATTCAACCAGCGATCTGCCCGAACATGCAGGGGCCATGCTGATGATAGAAGTGGATGGGCAAAAAGAAGGCCTGGATACCGCCGCCGAAAAAGTCGCCGCCAGCGCCAAAAATGACGGATTGCTGGACATCCGGCTGGCACAATCCGATGCCGAAGTGAAAGCGCTGTGGCAAACCCGCAAAGCGCTGTCCCCCGCTTTACGCAAAGTCGCGCCGAAAAAAATCAATGAAGACGTGGTGGTGCCGGTCACCGAAATACCGGTCTTAATCGCAGGACTCGATCAACTGTCCAAAAAATACGACTTGCCCATCATTAACTTCGGTCATGCGGGCAACGGCAATATCCATGTCAACTTACTGCTCGACCCGGATGAACCCGAACAAGGTAAAAAAGCGCATCACTGCCTGGATGAAATCTTTTCTTTAGTATTGGCGCTTAACGGCACCTTGTCTGGCGAACACGGCGTAGGCCTTGAAAAGCGGGACTTTGTCGACAGGGAGCTGGATGCCAACTCGTTGGAACTGATGCGCAACATCAAACGCCAGTTCGACCCCAACGGCATACTCAATCCCGATAAAATGTTTCCGTTGGTTTAAGTCATTTATCCTTTATTTTCTGCCGTTAATTTACGCAAGCGATTTCTTAAACCCTTGGAATTAGGGGAGAACTTAAGTCCCACGTTGACGGTATCCAACGCATCTTGCTTCATGCCCAGTTTTAAATAAAAATCAGCCAATCTCGCATAAGCCTGGTGATATTTAGGGTTTAACTGAATGGCTTTGTTGTATGCGATAAGCGCCGGGCCGGTTCTTCCAAGCTTCCCTAAAGCTTCCGCTCTGTAAAGATTGGCGCTGTCCAATAATTCATTTTGGCTAAGAGTACTAGAGCGTCCCAGAACATAGTCGAATTCACCAACTGCATTTTCATATTCTTTTTTATTGCCTTGATCCCCTCTGATAATCGATTTCATGCCGTGACAAAAATGGTGGGTATCTACGCCGGGCACACGAACATTTTTCCTGAGAGATTGAGCGTCTTCTCGATAATTGCCTGCTGATAAACCCAAACAAAAAGGCGGCAATTGCCTGGCCTCGCTTGCAGTGAAATAATACATATTACCCAAGGTTGTTTCATCGGCTAGTGTAGCGGAAGAAAATAATGGCGCCGATAAAATAAAAAAGAGTGATAGCTTAAATTTGTTCATAAGGTTTGAATCGTCAAGTTTAAGAAATAATAATTATCCAAATTCGAAATTATTTGTTGTACAGGGTTCATCAAAATCGAAGGTAAATCAATCATAAGTTATTAGCGCTATTTTTTGATATCTGCTTTTTATAATAGCCTCCAATCATTCCCCAAAAAAAAGCAACATTCATTAATTGCCGAAAGGCAGAATTAGGCCCTTTGGTTATACATAACTGTAAATAGTTACCTATAGCCCTGACAAATTGAGGAAAAACAAACAACGGAATAGCTAACAAGGTCCGACGATACGCCATAGAATCTCTACGGGCTTGTAACAGGCCGGCGTTATTGTGCAATATTAAAAAGAACCCCGGCTTTAATTGATGGGCAAGAATTTTATGTAGAACCAAGGCATCGGGTTGATAATAAAATTGACCGCCCGCATCCGCCAAGCGATGAAAAAAATCGACTTCTTCGCCTTTGAACAGCTCCTCTTTTTTCAATCCCGTCCCTTTTCGCCCCATTTCGGTGTCGAATAAGCCCACCTTATCAAATGCCGAACGCCGAACGGCCATATTGCCGCCAAATGGAAATTCTTTATAACCATCCATAGGATGCGGTTCATCGCCGAAATCCTGATAACCCAGGAAACCATACATTTCCGGCTCGATCCATTTAGGCAGTTTAGCTGGGCTTTCAATGTGGATGCGCCCGCCTACGGCATCACATTGCTGAGTATTGAAAGCATGGTATATGGATTGCAGCCAGTTCCTGCTGACTCTGATATCGTCGTCTA
>PMJA01000007.1 GCA_003158415.1 Methylobacter sp. | reverse complement strand
ATGTTTCAAGTGATTCCAGACTGATCAATGTGGAAGTTGGAAAATTTTGTTCTATTGGGCCGCATGTGCAAATTGGTCTTGCTCCGCATCCCTCCAGAATTTATGTCTCAACCTACCCGGCGTTTTATAGCAATAATAACGGGGGGTGTCAGCAGAGTTTTCGGGAGGACAAAATATTTGATGACGCTGTGCCGAAAACCGGCATTGGCAATGATGTCTGGATAGGCTCAAATGTAATTATTCCCGGCGGAATACAGATAGGTACCGGAGCAATAGTCGCTACAGGTTCTGTTGTGGTAAAAGATGTGCCGCCCTACGCAATTGTGGGGGGGAATCCAGCGAAAATTATAAGATACCGGTTTTCGAAAGAACAGATTGATGTTTTGCTGGGATCGGAATGGTGGAATTGGCCGATTGAAAAAATTCGGCAGCAGGTAGATGAGTTTTCAGATATTGAAAAATTTCAAGCAGGGATAGGCTAACTAATTCGGTTGTCGACGTAAATCCTGCAAAAACTGTATGGAGACTTTATTTGGCGTGTTGGAATGGAAAATGCTGAGAAACGAAGCAAGTATTATAATACAAAAACATATCGCTGTTGTAGATGGGGAATGGGTTGGTCACCATTCTATTTATGTTAAAACGTTTGTACGTGTTTTGTTGGAGGCCGGCTACAAAGTAAGTGTGCTTTGTCCGGCTCCGGAAGAGATGGCGAACTGGTATGCTCAAACTTTTTCGCTTGAGGAGGGGCGGTTCAATGCCTATTATTTTTCGGATTCCTTCTTACAACCGCCTGAATTTCTTCATGGACGCTTTCAATCACTTCTGATATGTTTGAACCAGTGGTTTCACATAGCCAATGCGCTGAAAAAAATACAGTCCTCTGCGGGTAAACCGGACATGATTTTCTTTGCCTGGCTGGACAGTTACCTGGATGGGCTTGCCCCGGCGTGGCTGATAGATTGGCAGTTCCCATTTGCATGGTCCGGTCTGTATTTTCATCCGCGCCATCATCGAATCAAACGCAAGCACCCTCTGTTAGCAAAATACGTCCCCCCGCCGGAAAGTCTGGTGGCGAGATCCAGATTGGCTTGCTCGTTAGCGATTCTTGATGCCGGTGTCGTTCACAAGTTGCGTTTGAGACTATTTGCAAAACAGGTATTCGTCTTTCCCGATTTTTCAGATGAAACGCCTCCTTGTGACAATTATCACTTGGTTGAGGAAATCAAGGAGAAAGCACAGAACAGAAAAATAGTTGGACTGTTAGGCAGTTTGGAGCGCCGGAAGGGGTTGCTGACATTGTTGAAGGTAGCCGAGCAACCTATGGCGCGAGATTGGTGTTTTGTAGTTGCGGGGAAGTTGGCGGAGCAGACTTTTTCAAAACAGGAATTGAACGAAATAAAATTGTTTTTTGAGGAACCACGAGAAAATTTTTTCGTTTTTTTTGGCACAATACCGGATGACGCACAGTTCAATGGCTTGGTGAATATATGCGATGTCATTTTTGCCATGTATGAAAACTTCCCACACAGTAGCAATCTGGTTACCAAGGCAGCTGCTTATGGAAAAAAACTGCTGGTTAGTACTGGGGGGTATATGGAAGAGGTCGTTAACCAATATGAATTAGGCGATGCTGTGTCGGCAGAAGATGTCCCGGCGGTGCTTTTCGCCTTAAGCAGATTAACTGCTGATGGTTTTGCAAATGAATGTTCAGCCGGGAAGCGGGCGTATTCCATGGCGCAATCTCAAGACAAACTCCGGCATGCATTCCTTGATTTGGTCGAAGGGTGCATGGGTGATTCCACACATGTGTAAAATAAACCCCAGAGTTGATTTCGCCTTTAAAAAGCTGTTTGGTAGCAAAGACAAATATAGAGCTTATTTATTGGTGGGCATTTTAAGTGTCTTATCGTAAAAAGGAGCAGAAAGATGCGTCTTGATGAAAAAACTCGCGACATTATCAAAAGAGAGGTTGCCAGCCAACTTGGGGCACAAGCTATCGTGCGTCTATTTGGAAGTCGTACCGATGACACGCAACGCGGTGGAGATATCGATTTACTTATTGAGCCGGGATATGCCTTGACACAACGAATCCAAATAGAATGTCGTTTGGCAGCTAGTTTGTACATCAAACTGGGTGGCCGCAAGGTTGATGTGTTAATTAAGGATACGCTCAGCCAACTTCTCCCTATTCATGAGCAGGCACTAAGTAACGGTATCGTTTTATGACAACGTCAAAAGACCAGCAATTTATTCTGGCTCAATTAATCCGGGTCACGGCAAAAGAGGCACATTATCTTGAGCGAACAGCAGATCGACTTCGATCCCTGAATATAGATATTTTTTGGGTTGAATCGCTTGAAAACAACGATGAGCACAGTGAAATGCTCGATGCCTTTGTATCACGCTATGGCCGCCTACAAGACACCTTGGGTGATAAGTTGCTGCCAACAATATTGCGAGCGAGTCTTGAAAAAACCGGTGCGCAATTAGATAACTTACTCCGCGCAGAAAAACTTGGTTGGATTGAGTCAGTCCAAGTTTGGATTGAACTTCGTGAACTCAGAAACCGGCTAGTGCATGAATACATAGAATCTGCAGACGATCTTTTGAACGCCCTGCAACAGGCCTTGCAAGGTGTTCACATTCTGACTGAGACCCAATTGCGTTTCACGTCTTATGCACAGAAAGTGAAGCTGATATAATGCCAACAATGTTTTTTCAGGCTTCAAAAGTAATTGCACAATGGAGAAAGAAACGATAGCTTATTTTAGAAAGTTATTAATCGTATAAAAGTTAACATAAATGATTGCCCTCTATAAATCACATAGAATCATAATAAATGAGACTAAC
>PMJA01000273.1 GCA_003158415.1 Methylobacter sp. | reverse complement strand
GCTGGAAGACTCGCATCATCCGGCTTTACTCAGGCAACCGACTTATTATGCCGATGGGCAGCAGCGCGACGAGGATTACACCTGGGGTTCGTTCCGCCAGAGCAAGATGTTCCAACAGGGCGTCACTTGCATGGATTGTCACGAGCCGCACTCGCTTAAACTCCGTGCCGAAGGCAATGCGCTGTGTACCCGTTGCCACAATGCCGAAAAATTCGACACAGAAAAACATCATTTCCATAAACCTGACTCTAAAGGCGCACAGTGCATGGACTGCCATGCCCCCGAGCAAAACTATATGGTGAATGACNNAAGCGCAAACCCGAATGGGCGGCGACTACGCTGGATAAATGGTACGGAAAAAGCTGGCGCGAGCGTCCGCATTACGGAACAGCCCTGCACGCCGGAGCAACTCAAGGCGTTAAGGCCTTGCCGACGCTGCTTGCACTGGCCCAGGATTTTGCCAATCCGGCGATAGTGCGGGCAACCGCGTTAACCCAGGTTGCACCGCTGATGGGGCCTGATCTTCTCGTTTTTGCCCGGCAGCAGTTAAAAGATCCTGATCCGTCGGTGCGTATTGCAGCCTTGGGGCTCATCGAATCGGTCGACCCGGTCAATCGTACGCTTTCCGCCTCGCCGCTGCTAAGCGATCCGGTGCGCGGCGTGCGCATGGAAGCCGCGCGTATTCTTGCTGATGTACCGGATAGCCAAATGGCGTCCAGTCGGCTCAGTGCTCGCAACAGCGCAATGACGGAATACTTGGATTACTTAAAACTCAATGCCGATTGGCCAACCGAGAACGTTAATCTGGGGAATCTTTATTTGCGTCAGCACAACCTCGACGCGGCTATTACAGCCTATCAACGCGCCCTTACATTAGACCCGGATTTCATCGGCGCTTACGTCAATCTTGCCGATGCTTACCGTCAACAGGGACGTGATGACGAAGGCGAAAAACAACTGCGCCGGGGCTTGTCGTTAGCGCCCAATGCGGCAGATTTGCACCACGCGCTGGGCTTGCTGCTGGTGCGTCTTACCGACAAAACGGCGGCGCTGCACGAGTTCGAGGTAGCCGCCAAACTAGCGCCGGATAATGCCCGCTATGCTTATGTCTACGCCATAGGGCTCAATTCCGCCGGGAAGCAACGCGAGGCCTTGGCGGTGTTAAAAGCCGCCGACGCACATACCCCCTACGACCTCAATATACTCAGCGCCCTCATTTCAATGCAACGCGAAGCGGGTGATAACAAAGCGGCGCTGGTTTACGCAAAAAAGGCCGCCGTCGCGTTGCCGGACAATAAAGAAATACAGCAGTTGATTACGGAATTGGAAGGTGTAAAGTAAGCGCTTAAGTCGGTGCTTTGATAAAAACACTCCAACCTTGATTTCACCCCAATGCCGTTAAGTTAAGCGCCTCCTGGCAAAATAAACCGCTGGCTGAGCGGAGCCGAAGNNCTTCGACTCCGCTCAGCGAACGGCATAACTTAACGGCATTGGATTAAACCCTATAAAAGTAGACCTAATGGCCAGTTTATTAATCGCTCTAAAAATTATTCCAATGATTTTCGCAGCCCTGTTCCCTGTGGTTAATCCCATCGGAACAGCGCTTATCCTTTACGGGATGACCCGAGGGGTTGACGATCAAACCTGGAAATTGATGTCGAGAAAAATAGCATTTTATTCTTTTCTTTTTTTATCCTTTTTCTTTTTTTTCGGCAGTTACATCTTGAAACTTTTTGGTATTTCCATTCCGGTTGTTCAGTTTTCGGGAGGAATCGTTTTAGCCTTAATGGGATGGCAGCTTTTGAATCAAAAAGAGACCAGTAAACCTGCATCTGAAGACGATCTGGATAACCCGCGTTCCGCGATAGAAGAGAAGGCTTTTTACCCTTTTACTTTTCCGCTGACTGTAGGCCCCGGAGGAATGGCGGTGGTTTTGACCTTTAGTGCGCACTTGAATAGAGAATCCAGGCTCCTCATAACCATTGAACAAGGTACAGCCGTTGTTGGGATTTTATTGATGTGCGTAGCTATCTCCCTTTGCTACCGCAATCTTAAATATATGACCAAGCGGTTTTCAGCCGCAGGGGCTTTAGCGCTATCGAAAATTCTCGCCTTTTTTGTACTTTGCATTGGTGTTGAAATTGCTTGGGCAGGCTTTAAAGCCCTTTCATTAACGATTTAGGGTAAGCTATGCGCCGAACGGTAGATATAACGCGTAATGACTTTTTTTATTTTTTATTTTTTATATACAGGAGAAAACTATGCTCAATCAAGACATAACAGCAAAAAATACAGGGCTCAAAAAGTATAAAACAGGGGTTAAAATCATGCTTGTTCTAGCTTTAAGCAGTCCTTTTTCCGTGTTTTCCGCAAATGTGCCGGATTCTCAAGCGTTGATTCAACAACTCGGCGTTTCGCAACAAGACCTTGCAAACCTGGATCAGGGCGAAATTATTTATTTCGATGTCGCAGAAACCAATGAAAAAGAGTTGGCCGCAGGCGCGGCCCTCTATTTACCGGCGGCGCCAGCCAAAATTATCGGCTTGATCAAGAGCAAAGGCTTGGCATCCATTGATACCGCAGTTACAGCAGAAGGCGTCATTCCGTCACAGGCAACGCCGGATGCGTTCAAAGGTTTCAGTTTCAAGCCCGGCAGTGATGAAGCGGCCAATTTTTTGGCGGCAACGCCGGGCAGCCAATTCAATCTGTCCACTGAGGAATTCCAGGCTTTACAGGCGGCAAATTCTTCGCAGCCTGATGCGGCATCCGTGGCCTATCGAAATATTTTGTTACAACGTTGGCAGGCTTACCGCAAGAACGGTTTGAAGGGCATTGCGTCTTATGATCGCGGTAACGGCTCGGAAGCCAATCCCGGCGGAGAACTGCGGACAGCCACGCTGGACAGCAAAGTGCTGGCCCGTTATTTTCCTGAATTATATACAGCTTGGCTGAATTATCCCGCCGCTTTGCCGACCGGAGCCGAAGAGACGTTTTTCTGGCGTAATCGTCAGGTGGAAAGTCGCCCTACGGCCCTGCTCCTCCACCGCGTTCAGTTAAGTACCGGCACTGGTGAAATAATCCTTTCCCGGCAATTTTATGCCGGGCATTCTTATAACTCCAATCAGCTTATTATTGCGTGCCTGCCTTATCGCGACGGTTCCCTTATTTTATATGCGAACCGGACGTTTACCGATCAAGTCGCCGGTTTCGGCAGCAGCATGAAACACTCTATCGGCGGGGATCAAGCGCGTAGTGAAATGGCTAAGCAACTGAAAAACTTGCGTAAGGCGATTAAATAACCAACATTCCGCGTGCGACAAGCGAAGCTTGTCGCACGCGGAAGTCTGAGAGAAATTTTTCTCTAGGCTTTGTTTGTTTATTGCGCCAGACCGGGATTAATCCAGCCCTGCTGAGCAAAATATATCGCCAGTTGGGCTGCAATCTTATCGGCCATTTTTACAGCCTGCTGAGCGGAAGCCGATTTATAACTTTTAACGCCTCCCACTACAGCGTTGGTTGCGATGACCGCAGCGGCGCCGGCGCCAGCCGCCGCCCCAGCTGGGCCCATCACAGCCGCGCCCGGCATGTCGCCGCTGTCCGCATGGGCGTCAAAAGAAATTAATTCCTGATACCCGGACGATGTAGGCACTAAAACACGCACCTTGCTGTCCAGCGAGGACTTACCCATGCCCAAACCAATAACATTTCTGCGCAATCTATTACCTTCATTGATGTCGACAAAATAGCCGGTAATCAGGATCGCCCCCGCAGTAACCTGCAAGCTTTGATCTGCGCGTATGGGATTCAAGCCCAAATTGGCTATTTTCAGGGTCAGTTCGGTTGCCATTGCATCCGACACTTCACGACCCAACTGGATTTGTTCCGCCGTCTGGCTATTGTTCTCGAAATTCCTCTGAATCTTGGCAAAAACACTGGAATTTTGTTGTATATCCTGAGGACTAACGGCGAAGTTATAAATCAGCACCGGATTCGGCGTGGGCATTCCGGTAACGGCGACCTGGGATGTTTCCTGGACTTTCGTGCCGGCACAACCGACCATCAGTAAAAAAAACAGGCCTGTTGTTGAAAATTTTAACGAGTGTTTTATGCGCATAACTATTCCTTGGTGGTTAAAGGTGAAATTCCGTCGCGAGGCAAAATCAATACATTTTTTGCCTCGCAACGTAAATAAGCTGTTTGGGCGGAAAACTTTATTTTTATTTACTTGGTTTTTTGTTCGATCTTATAAGGGCCAAACTCGATTTTTTTGGAATCGGCGGGCGCTTTAAACACAAAGGTTTCCGGGCTCAATTTTGGCTTCAGATTCCAGTCCGAGAATTCAACCAGAAAACGGGGAAAGTTGGGGGCTTGCTTGTAGGTCATGGCCAAGCGTAGCGGGAGCGCATTTTTGCCGTTTTCGATCCAGATTTCCCAATTGATGCCGGGTTCCATATAGGCGAAATGCTCGCAAGGCACACCATTCACCATTGAAGGGCCTATCACGACAGCCTGTGTTAAATTCTTCGTCATCACGGCGTAGGGGTTGCTGTACATAAGATCCGCAGAGGGGAAATTAAGGTGTACCTTACTTATCACGAAAGCCAACATCTCATCAATGGTTGTAATCGGCTCGGAAACCGCATGGAGATTCTTCTGCTTATCAAAGGCTGAAACTTTTGCGCCGTCGAAATAAATCTGAAAGTTCGGCAGGTCGCCCAACGCATTGATGCGCAATTTGTTAGGCCGTTGCAGGGCCACATCGACGTCGGTAAAGAACGTTATAAATTGACCGCTATCCACCTGTAGTTCTATAAAGCTGTTCGATTTGTAGGTAAAGGCTTTGGAGGAAGTTAGTCTTTCACTCATTTGCTTAAGACGATCCAAAGCATATTGTTCAATGATCGGCGCTGGTGGCGCAGGAGTTTCAGGCGATGGCGCGGGTTGCGGCTCTTGCTTTGTTACCGCTAGCTCCTGCACATTGACAGGCGTCTTTTCATCGTGCGCACAACCTTGCAGCGAAAGCGCAACAACGATTGCAGGTAGCAGGATAAATGCTGACAACGTTTTTCTGGAATTTTTTTGCGTGTATTGCATGATCAAACCTCTATAAATATCAGTGATTACTGGCTGTCCATCTTTGATACTAAGACTATCTTTCGGCGCTAGTAGGGCGCAGGCACGACCTGGTAATAAGCGCCGTTGCTTCCGAAGTAAGGCCTGAACCAATTCATGCCGCATTGATAATATTGACCCGAATAGGTATTGATATTCACGCAACCACCCGGCAAATAAGCCATGCTCGTACCCAGCGGCATGGCCATCGGCTGTTGCACCACCACCGTGGTGGGTGGTCTGGATGCCGCAGAGGCGCCCATCATGGCACCTACCGCCATACCGGCAACACCCGCCGCCGCGACTTGACCGCCGCTGTAACCGCCGTTGTTATAATAAACGGGAGGATGATAAACGTTGACGGTAGTAGAGCCATAAGCTGGAGGATGATAGCCATAAGCCGGAGGATGGCTCCAGGCCGCCGAACCGCCATAAGCTCCGTGAGCATAGCCAGAACCACCACTCCAGGCCGCCGAACCGCCGTGAGCACCCGAGGCTGAACCGGAACCGCCGCTCCAGCTAGCCGAACCGCCGCGAGCACTCGTAGCAGAACCGGATCCGCCGCCCCAGCTAGCCGATCCGCCGCGAGAGGTCGTAGCAGAACCACCTCTGCTGTACCAAGCCTGTGTCGGCGTTGATACGGCGGCCATACAAATTGCAGCCGCCAGCAGGCGGTAACCTTTATTTCGAATAATCATAATGATTGACCTCTAATTAATTAAATTCTTCATAATAATGTTTTTTGACCATTGCTTCTTAACGCACACGTCACTAATGTCTACCCAAGCCTCTAAAACCCTGCTCCCCAGCGGTATTGCCAAGCAATGCCGATGATGTCATAGCTGCTGCCGGTGCGCGAATAAACGCCGGTGCTGCCGTTAAGTTTGATGGAGTGCTGCCGGTTGATGGGGAACGCCACCGTGGCCCCGACGCGCCAATTCTGCTGAAGGTTATCAGCCGCTACGCCATCGGTGATGGTGCGAGCGCCGGTGTAGTAATTAGTGTCGAGGGCGCCCCAAATGCCCTGGGTGAAATTATAAATCAAATGACCTTGAAAAGAATACATCGGCGTCTGCGCCAGCGTATTTCCCTGATACGGCTGGTTATTATCGGTAAAGACATACACCCCGGCGGCAGCCTCGGCAGTCAATGCCCCCCAAGCCTTGGAAATGCCAAGTTCAGGTTTGATAGACCAGCGATTGGTGCCTATATTGACCAGCTTCTGCGGGTCGTATTGCCCGCCCGGTGCTGTCACCGCGACACTGACGCCGACTATCGTGTCCTGCTTGTAATTGGCAAACTCTTTCGGCGACAGAGCAGGGGCACCGAAAAGATTCACATAGAAACGCACGGTAGGATCGGCAAAACCGGAAATTTGCCTGGTTTTTTGTTGCCCCAATACCTCCGCTTCACCGGATAGCCAAACCTCTGGAATAATAACGTCAACCTTGCCCGATTTTCCCCAGACATCCAACGAGCGGACATAAGCCAGGAAAGCGCTGCTGGTTTCCAGTTTGGCGTTGGCTATGGGTATGGTTGGGGCGAATGCTATATTGCCGCTCTGGTAAATGTATCCGGCCAGCAGGAAATTGAGGCCGATGGGGATATTGGAATAGGATCGGGGCTCTATATCTGCATCGCTAACCGACGGGTACATTAATCCCAGAATCGCCAGCATGGACAGCCTGGAAAAACGGGAGGAGACCCTACTGTAAACGGTCACGGTTTGCCCTTTTTTGAAACCCCTCACCCCAAGCCCCTTCGACATTTCTCAGGGCAGGCCTCTCCCGAAGGGAGATGGGGGATAAAAGCCGCAATCCGTACCCTGTCGAGTATAATTCGAGGTAGCGATGCAACATGTCCGCTTTCCGTTATTGTCCGCCCTCCAAAACCCGCCCATTCCCGGCAAAGGCATTACAATTATCCTGGTCGCGACACATCGTTTCAAAAACCGCTGATTTGCCGCAGCCTCTGACGCCGACGGTGAACTCACCCCACTCATAGCCACCGCCGCCCATGCCTACACCCACGCCGTTAATATAGGTCATTTTCTTGGACAGCACAGTACCCGTCGCATCAGGGCAATTAAGTTCGAACCGGCCTCTAGCTAATGCAGTGTTCACCGCCGATGGCGCAGTCTGTGCAAGAAACTGGGCTTCGGTGGCACAGGCGCTAATAAGCAACGGCAGCACCAGCGCGGCCAAGCCGACACGGACAGGACGGCTAATGCCGGACGATTGGTTAACACGATTAATTTTTTCTGAAGTTGTCATGGTTTTTCTCCAAGTTTATAAATTAAATATCTAAAGCATCGCTTTCTAAAAGCCAACGGCTGCCGTCGCGCCGAGATAATTACCCAAAGGCCGAGCTTGGGCATCGAATTCGGCAAAATAATGGAAACTGAGTTTAGCCTTTATTTTTGGAACGGCAACCCCTATTTGACCGCCTGCGGCATGCACCTCGTTATTTGCATTTAAGAACAGCGGTTGGTCAGAGCCTTGATTACTCTGAACCTGCCATTGGCTGTATCCGGCAGGGCCTACTTCCAACAATACATCCTTGGTGATCGGCAGGTACTGGCTGAGTCCCCAATTCAACGTGAAATGGGGGCCTTGGGTGAAATCTTTGCCCGCCATTTTTTGATCGATTTCATACGTCCCCGCCAAGGTAAGCGCCGTACCTTGGTTATCGAACGGGTAATAGGCCCCGGCCAATTGCAGCTGGTGCGACCAATAGCCTAAGCCGATATTTTTTGCCCCGCCAGTCGGGCTATAGTTGCCGGTAGGCGCATAAAAGCCGTATCCGGCGCTGACATCGTAGTGTTTCCCGCGCCAATCCAGCCATAGCGGCTGCACATAGATGTCGGAGATGCCGAAAGTATTGCTGTTCGCTGAAGCGGAAGGCGATCTTGAGGCGCCAAAGCCGCCCGCATTGACATCAACGAGGGAGTCGAACGAAGCGCCCAGACTGTTATTGGTGAAAGGCACGGCAATATACATTGCATAATCGGCGCCTAAGACTTTGTAGCCGGTGTTCCACATAATGACGGGAGCGGCGATGTTTATGTCAATACTCGCCTTAAGATTGGCGGTGGCTGTGGCGCTGGCTATCCCGCCCGGCCCATTAACGGTAGCCGTCACCGTACTAACGCCGTTACCGTTCTTGTCGTTGATGGTATCGGCTGAGTAATTCCCGTAATACATAGCGGTATAAACGCCTTTATCTTCCGGTACAAAAAAATCGCGGATATTAAACATACCGGGCAGATAATGACCCACCCCGGCAAATCCGGCGGGGGAACAAGCGAATAAAGCGGTAACCGTACCGGCACGCACCCATCTTTTTTTTACAGAACTCATTTAAAATCCTTTGTATTTATTTGAAAAAACCTTTTTTATAAAGGAAAGGGTGGCTCACTGGAAATACAGGCACTATAGAGATAGTTTAAATACTGCTAAAAGTTCATTTTGAGTTGCAAAATATCATACTTTTAAAGTAATCTACAAGCCGACTTAGGCATTTAATCGCCTAGGTTACTTGATAATACAGGGGTTACAAGCCATTATCCTGCCCACCCCCGTATTAAGTAGTTATAAAGTATCGATTTTTTAATCGCTGATGCTGTTAACCGCCATTTCAAAATCGCATGCTTCTTTTCAATAACCGTAAGGCTTAGATTATGATTCCAAATTTCCGGCGGCAACGCCTGTTCCAACCTGCGGCAATGGCGCTAGTCGCTCTGACCGCTTGTATGTCTGTATCAACCACACAGGCGGAAGACAAAAAACCCAACATCGTCGTCGTTATGGGTGATGACATCGGTTGGTTCAATATCGGCGCTTATCATCAGGGCATGATGGCAGGTCGTACGCCCAACCTCGACAAGCTCGCCACCGAGGGCATGCGTTTTACCGATTATTATGCCGAAGCCAGTTGCACGGCGGGACGCGCGGCCTTCATCACCGGCGAACTGCCGATCCGCACCGGCATGACCACGGTCGGTCAGGCGGGCTCCCCTATCGGCATACCCGCACAGGCGCTGACCATCGCCACCACGCTTAAATCCATGGGCTACGCCACCGGTCAGTTCGGCAAAAACCATCTGGGC
>PMJA01000360.1 GCA_003158415.1 Methylobacter sp. | reverse complement strand
TAACATTGGCCGACTACTAGAATACGGCCTGCCTTTTTTCGATATTGACGCTATTGATCTGCGTAGCCTGCCCATCAATTTGATCAACGAAAAACTGATCCGTAAACACCATGTACTGCCGCTTTTTAAACGGGGCGTAACGCTGTTTATCGCCCTCGCTGATCCGACCAACCTCCTGGCGTTGGATGAAATTAAGTTTCAAAGCAGGCTGCATCCGGAAATCATACTGGTTGATGAAAAAAAACTGGTTAAAGCCATAGAAACCTGTTTTGAAGCAGATGACTTGTCAACATCCGCTCTACTTGATGAAGAACTGGAAAACCTGAACATTACCGGCGGCGATGAAGAGGCCCCTAAAGCCGATAATAATGCAGATATTGACGAGGCACCCATAGTACGCTTTGTAAACAAAATTTTGTTGGATGCGATAAAAAAAGGGGCTTCCGATATACACATGGAGCCTTATGAAAAATACTTCCGTATTCGCTTTCGAGCCGACGGAATGCTCTATCAAGTCGCCAGTCCGCCTGCGAATATAGCGTCCCGAATGATCTCCAGAATTAAAGTCATGGCAAAAATGGATATTGCCGAACACCGGATTCCGCAGGATGGCCGTATTAAAATGACACTGTCCAAAAACCGTGCGATTGATTTTCGAGTCAACACCTGCCCTACGCTGTTTGGTGAAAAAGTCGTTCTACGTATTTTGGATCCCTCCACCGCTCAAATAGGCATCGAAAAGCTGGGAATGGAACCGGATCAGGAAGCCCAATTTCTTAACGCCATTAACAAACCTTACGGCATGGTTCTGGTGACAGGCCCTACGGGCAGCGGTAAAAGTGACACTGTACACCGGCTTAAACCTGCTCAATAGTGTCGAACGTAATATTTCTACCGCCGAGGATCCCGTCGAAATAACGGTGGAAGGCATTAACCAGGTCAATGTGAATGTTAAAGCCGGCCTGACATTTGCGAATGCCTTACGGGCTTTCTTGCGCCAGGATCCCGACATTATTATGGTGGGCGAAATTCGCGACTTAGAAACGGCGGAAATCGCTGTTAAAGCCGCACAAACAGGGCATCTAGTATTATCAACACTGCATACCAATGATGCCCCGCAAACCTTAAACCGGCTCATGCAAATGGGCATTGAACCTTACAACATAGTCTCCGCCGTTATTTTAATCATGGCCCAGCGTCTGGCGCGGCGTTTATGTGAGCACTGTAAAACCCCGGCTAACTTTCCTGACTCTATGCTTATCGCCACGGGTTTTAAAGAAGACGAATTGAAAACGCTTAAAATATACGGTGCCGTGGGCTGTGAACATTGCACCAATGGCTATAAAGGCCGGATCGGCATTTATCAGGTAATGTCGCTGAGTGATAAAATGCGGGCGCTCATATTGGAAGGCGGTAATGCCTTGCAACTGGCAGAGCTGGCAAAATCTGAAGGCATCAATGACTTACGCGCATCGGGCTTGAATAAGATACGCATGGGCATCACCAGCCTGGAAGAAATAGACAGGGTAACCAAGGAATAATTTATGATTGATAAAACAGAACCGTTTGATTTTATCTGGAAAGGCACCGATAAAAACAAAAAAAAATCGCAGCGAGTCGCTATTTTTGAGNNGACTCCTGTCTCGCAGCGAACGATGTTATATCCGCGAAAAGTGAGATAGCTGCGCGCACTGAATTAAGTCGACAAGGTTATCGTGTCACTACAATCAAGAAAAAACCCAAGCCACTGTTCACAAGAGTCAGGGCTATCACGCCCGGCGATATAGCGATTTTCTCCAGGCAATTAGCCACCATGCTTAAAGCAGGCGTAGCTTTAGTGCAGGCCTTCGATATTATCGGCAAAGGTCATGAAAATCCAAGCATGCAGACTATGCTGTTGAGTATAAAGGCCCGTCTTGAAGACGGCGACACCTTGGCCGAGGCGCTGAAGAAAAACCCCCTGTATTTTGATGAATTGTTCTGTAATCTGGTCGATGCGGGCGAACACGCCGGGGTACTGGATACGCTGCTGGATAAAATCGCAACTTATAAAGAAAAAACCGAGTCCATGAAAAAGAAAATCAAAAAGGCTCTGACTTACCCGATCGCAGTGATTGTAGTCGCTTTTATTGTCACCACTATTTTGCTACTGTTTGTGGTACCTGTATTTGAAGACCTGTTCAAGAGTTTTGGTGCGGACTTGCCCGTTTTTACGCAAATGGTTGTCAGTATGTCCAGAGGCATGAAAGAATGGTGGTGGATTATTCTCGGCATAATTACGCTGGCTGTTTATGTCTTTATTTATTTCAAAAAACGTTCGCGCCCCTTTAATCATTTTCTGGATAGATCGTTACTCAAAATACCTGTGATCGGCTTAATTTTAAACAAGTCCGCGATTGCCCGTTTTGCCAGAACCTTATCAACCCTATCTGCCGCCGGTATTCCTCTGGTAGATGCACTGAACTCCGTTGCCGGGGCTTGCGGCAATATTATCTACAGCGATGCCGTTTTGAAAATGCGCGAAGAGGTGGCAACCGGCCAACGCTTACAGTTCGCCATGCTGCAAACCCGTCTTTTCCCGCACATGGTGCAGCAAATGATTGCCATCGGCGAAGAATCCGGCTCTATGGATGCCATGCTGGCTAAAGTAGCTGATTTTTATGAAGAAGAAGTAGACAATCTTGTCGACAATTTAAGTAGCTTAATGGAGCCGATTATTATGGTTATTTTAGGCATACTGGTTGGGGGCTTAGTCGTCGCCATGTATTTGCCTATTTTCAAAATGGGTGAAGCGATACATTGAACCNNTGGTTAAACGGAATGGGCATAACAGAAATGTCCCTGCAATTAAATAGCTAAATATATTTTTTGCATCAAGTTAATTGATGCCATTTAAGTCTAGCGCGTCCACGATTTATGCTCAAGGATAATATGCATCAAATTGCGTGATGCGATAATTTATAGCAAGATAGCCTGCAAAATACACCGAACTACACCCAGAACATGAAGCTCCTAAAACACATCGCTACAATCCGAGCAGGCCATGCCTTTCGTGGGAAGATTGAAGAAATTCCCACCGGAAACACGCGTGTTATTCAGATGAAAGATGTTGATGCTGAACGTGGCATTGACTGGAATGGATTGGTGGTGACTGACTTGCCTGGGCGTAAGCAACCGGATTGGCTTAAGAATGGTGAGTTGCTGTTCGCGGCCAGAGGCAATCGCAATTGCGCATTGCTGCTGGAAGACGTGCCGTTCGACACAGTGCTATCCCCGCATTTTTTTCATCTGACCGTTAAATGCGAAGCCAAGGTTTTACCTGGCTTTTTGACATGGCAGATAAATCAGGAACCGATTCAACAATATTTGCAAAAGTCGTCGCATGGCAGCATGGTGCAGGCGATTGGCAGGCAAGTGCTGGAAGAGATGCCGCTGGCGATTCCGCCGCTTGAAAAACAACACGCCGTCATGGCGCTCAACGACGTATGGCATCAAGAGCGTCGTGTGATGGCCGCTTTAACCGACAATATGCAGCGCACCATGACTGGCATTGTCCGCCAAATGCTGCGTGAAAATTAAATGAATGATCAGAGAACGACAACTATGAGCGACAACATGGAGCCGATTCGGCAGGATGACATTAACAAGGCGGTTTGGGCTGCTTGCGACAGCTTTCGCGGCACCGTCGATCCCAGCATTTATAAGGACTATGTCCTGACTATGCTGTTTCTTAAATACATTTCCGATGTTTGGCAGGATCACTACGACCAATATCAGAAGGAGCATGGCGACGAGCCAGAGCTGATCGAAGAGTTGCTGAAAAATGAGCGCTTCGTTCTGCCCCCTTCGGCCAGCTTCTACAAACTCTATGAGCGGCGGCACGAACCCGGTAACGGTGAACACATCGACCAGGCCTTACATGCCATTGAAGAAGCCAATATCACCAAGCTGCGCGAGGTGTTTCAGGACATCAGCTTCAACTCCAATAAGCTGGGCGACGACAAGCAAAAGAACAATATCCTTCGGCACTTGTTGGAAGACTTTAACAAACCCAGTCTGGATTTGCGCCCGTCGCGTATTGGTCAACTGGACATCATCGGCGGGGCTTATGAATTTCTGATTAAAAATTTCGCCGCCAGCGCCGGTAAGAAAGCAGGTGAATTCTATACTCCGCCGGAGGTCTCCGACCTCATCGCTGAAATTCTGGAGCCTCGTGAGGGCGATGAAATCTGTGACCCGGCCTGCGGATCAGGTTCCTTGTTGATGAAATGCGGACGCAAGATCCGGGAAAACTTCAACGGTTCCAAGAAGTACGCACTGTATGGGCAGGAAGCTATCGGCTCTACCTGGGCACTGGCGAAAATGAACATGTTCCTGCATGGCGANNCCCAGCATGACCGCTTTGGTCGTTATCGTCGTGGATTCCCACCAAAGACCAAGGGCGACTACGCCTTTATCCTGCACATGATCGAAACCCTCAAACCCGGCACGGGTCGCATGGGTGTGGTCGTGCCGCATGGTGTGTTGTTCCGGGGTGCCGCCGAGGGCAAAATTCGAAGCAAGCTTATAGACGAAAATCTGCTTGATGCCGTCATCGGCCTGCCGGCAAAGCTGTTCTATGGCACCGGAATCCCGGCGGCTATTTTGATCTTTAAAAAGCGCAAAGCCGACGACAAAGTGCTGTTCATCGACGCCAGCCACGATTACAGGGACGGCAAGAACCAGAATTTCCTGCGCCCGGAGGACTTGCAGAAGATTATCGTCACTTATCGCAAGCGCGAATCGGTAGACAAATACGCCTACCTTGCCAGTCTCGACGAGATCAAGGAAAACGATTTTAACCTGAACATTCCTCGTTATGTGGATACGTTTGAAGAAGAAGCGGAAATAGATTTGATGGCGGTGAGAAAGGAAAGGGAGAAATTGAAGGTGGAGTTGGTGGCGCTGGAAACCGAAATGTCCAATTATTTAAAGGAGCTGGGCTTTGAATCTTGAGTCGTTGAACACCCAATTATTGGCCGACATTCGGCAGATAATCGAACAGGCGAGGCAGCGGCTACAACAAACCGTCAACAGCACCATGGTACAAGCTTACTGGAGCGTAGGCCGCTTGATTGTCGAACATGAACAGCAAGGCCAAGAGCGAGCGGCTTACGGTAAACAACAGTTGCAACAACTATCGGAGTACTTGACTCGGGAATTCGGCAAAGGATTCGATACGCGCAATCTTCGCAACATGCGAGCTTTTTACCTGGGGTTTCCAATTTGGAACGCAGTGCGTACCGAATTGACTTGGACACATTACCGTGTACTGTTACGGATTGAAAGTTCTCACGCCCGTGACTGGTACATACAAGAAGCCATCGAACAAAACTGGAGCGCCCGGGCACTGGAACGTCAAATCGGCGTGTTGTACTACGAACGCCTGTTAGCCAGCCAAGACCGTGCAGCCGTCGAGCAGGAAGCGCGAACAAAAACCGCCGAGTTGCGCAGCGGCCCTGAAGACTACCTGCGTGATCCCTATGTACTCGATTTTCTTAACCTGCCATCGCAAACCTTTCTTGAAAGCGAGTTGGAGCAAGCGTTAATTGACAACCTGCAACATTTTTTGCTTGAACTTGGCAAAGGCTTTGCCTTCGTGGCAAGGCAGCAACGTATCAGCACCGACGACCAGGATTTTTATATCGATCTGGTGTTTTACAACTTCAAGCTGAAATGCTTTTTATTGATAGATCTTAAACTTGGCAAACTCAGTCATCAGGACGTCGGGCAAATGGACAGCTATGTCCGTATTTATGATCGGCATAAAAAAGGCGAGGACGACAACCCGACGATAGGCCTGATCTTGTGCAGCGAAAAAAGCGAAACCATCGCCAAATACTCGGTATTGGCCGACAACCAGCAATTATTTGCCGCCAAGTACCTGCTTTATCTGCCTACGGAAGACGAGCTGAGACGGGAACTGGAGCGGGAACGGCAATGGGTGCAACAGCGGTTAATGGTAAAAGGAGATGGGTATGAAGATTGAGCGAGAGGAAATGGGTTATGGTGCCTAATGGATGGAAAAAAATGTCTCTTTCAACAGTTGCTGAGATCAGGACAGGGGTGGCCAAAGGAAAACAGAATCTAAAAAATCCTGTTGAATTGCCTTACTTAAGGGTTGCAAATGTGCAGGATGGATATATTGATATTTCAAACATAAAAACCATCCAAATTGAAAAAGGCCAAATTGAGCGATATAGCTTAAAAGCCGGTGATGTCCTTATGACCGAGGGCGGTGATTTTGACAAATTAGGGCGTGGCGATGTTTGGAATGGAGAAATAACCCCATGCCTCCACCAAAACCATGTGTTTGCAGTTAGAACAGATACGTCAAAACTAAGCCCGCATTTTCTTGCCGCGCTGTCGGCGAGTCATTACGGCAAGTCGTACTTTCTGGGATGCTCCAAGAGAAGCACAAATTTAGCCAGTATAAATTCGACGCAATTAAAAGAATTTCCTGTGCTTGTTCCACCATTGGCCGAACAAAATAAAATTACCCAAATCCTATCCACTTGGGACAAGGCTATTAAAACTCTCGAAAAGCTGATTGAAAACAGCCGGACGCAGAAGAAAGCTTTGGTGCAACAGTTACTGACTGGGAAAAGACGACTTCCAGGTTTTTCTTGCAATTGGAAAGAAGTTTATCTTTCATCGATTGCAAATATAACCATGGGAACTTCCCCGAATTCGGATTCGTATAACGAAAATGGTGATGGACTTCCGCTAATTCAGGGTAATGCTGATATTAAAAATAGGAAATCGGCACCTAGAATATATACGTCTGAAATTACCAAGACCTGCGAGAGTGGCGATATTCTTCNNCTTCTGAGTGTTAGAGCGCCTGTCGGAACAGTCGCAATTTCGTATCATAAAGCCTGTATTGGCAGAGGCATTGCCGCAGTTTCGGCAAAACCTAATTATTCGACGAAGTATATTTATCAAGCTTTATTGGCATTTGAACCCAGGTGGATCAGCATTTCGCAAGGAAGCACTTTTGACGCTGTGAATAGCCACGATGTTAAAAAATTGAGTTTACTTATTCCAGCATCGAAAGAAGAGCAAAATGCAATTACTCGAATATTAGAAGCTCAAGAGAAATTAACGGAGAACCTCACTTATTATCGTGATGCTTTAGTTGCACAAAAAAAAGCCCTCATGCAACAACTACTCACCGGCAAACGTCGCGTGAAGGTGGACGAATCATGAGCACTAACGCTCGGTTTGCCGAAATAGACCGCTTAAAATCTCGCCTGGACAGCCTGCGTCCACTGCCCGAGCACACCGTCCGCACCCTGCACGAGCAACAGGTGCTGGAATGGACATACCATTCCAACGCCATCGAAGGCAACACGCTAACCTTGAAGGAAACCAAGGTGGTTTTGGAAGGCATCACCATCGGCGGTAAGTCGATGCGGGAGCATTTTGAGGTAATCAATCACAAGGAGGCTATCGATTACGTGGAGGCCATTGTTGGTGGCCAAGAAGACTTGAGCGAATGGCAGATCAAGTCCATACATCACTTGGTGCTGAAAAACATTGACGACCGCAATGCCGGTAAATATCGGCAGGAAAACGTCGTCATCGCCGGTGCCGAGCATGTGCCGCCGGATTTTCTTAAAGTGTCCGAGGCGATGGCGGCTTTGATAGACTGGTAT
This sequence comes from Methylobacter sp., assembly GCA_003158415.1. Classification (GTDB taxonomy): domain Bacteria; phylum Pseudomonadota; class Gammaproteobacteria; order Methylococcales; family Methylomonadaceae; genus Methylobacter_C. The sequence goes on along the minus strand of PMJA01000360.1, from coordinate 1,358 downwards.
AGGGAGGCGACCAGTTCACTCGGAAGTGACGCAGACGTGGCGAACCCTCTCCCTTCGGGAGAGGGTAGGGTGAGGGAGTCAAAACAGGATTTGCCACCGTTGAATCAATTATTTGGGATAGATTCGTTTGGCGTTGAAGGACAAGCGTTTCGTTTTAAATCCCCTCACCCCGGCCCTCTCCCGAAGGGAGAGGGAGTAAATTCAGCTAGTTTGGTACTGCATCCCGTGGAGTGTGCCGCCCGTTTGCATGTGGATTTTGTCGGCATTCATCCGTTCGTGGATGGCAATGACCGCACCTCCCGTTTGCTAATGAACTTCGAACTGATGCGTCGGGGTTATCTTCCAGTGATCATCCCGGTCGAACAGCGGCTAAGTTATTATGACGCGTTGGATCATGCTCATACCCGTGGCGATTATGAGCCTTTCATTGAATTGGTGGCGGGCTTGGAGCAAGCCACGTTACAGCGTTATTTGCGGGTAATCCTCGGCGATGCTGCGGGCACGGTGTTATGAGCATGCTTCCTGAAACCAAGGAAGCATTAAGCTCCCAACTTCCAGCTTTGCAAGTGCTAATGGCCATGGGCTACGAATACCTGCCGCCGGAGGAAGCGCTGAAACTACGTGGTGGACAGACCTCCGAAGTGTTGCTGCGGGACGTGCTAATCGGGGAGTTGAGAAAACGTCGTTTTAACTGGAAGGGTCAGGACTATCCCTTGTCCAACAACGCCATTGACGAGATCGTTCGTCAATTGGCCTCGCCCGGCTTGGGAGAAGGATTGTTGGTCGCCAATGAGCGGATTTATGATCGGTTAACTTTGGGTATTACCGTTACCGAATTTATCGATGGCAAAAAGGCGCAGCCCACTATTGCCCTCATCGATTGGGCAAACCCGGCTAACAATCGCTTTCATGTAACTGACGAGTTTGAAGTACTGAATGCCGGCGGAACCGGCACCCGGCGACCGGATATCGTCTGCTTCGTTAACGGCATTCCGCTAGTTCCCATTGAAGCCAAGCGGCCCGATCCCCACAACCCCCACAAAGACATGCTTAAGGAAGGCATTTCCCAGCATCTGCGTAATCAGGGCGTGGCGGAGATTCCGCAATTGTTCGCATATTCCCAATTGCTGCTGTCTGTGAACAACCTGGATGGACGTTACGGCACGACGCGCACACCCGCCAAGTTCTGGGCGCTTTGGCGTGAGGAATCATTGGATGAAAGCGTGTTCGAGACGATCAAGAATACGGCATTGACGCACGAGCAGAAGACTAGGCTATTCGGCCATCGGCCTTCCTGGATGCGGCAATATTTCAATGCGCAAATGGCCCAAGGCACGTTGCTGCCGACCGGACAGGAT
>PMJA01000129.1 GCA_003158415.1 Methylobacter sp. | reverse complement strand
ATCATAGACCTGTAGCATGTAAATAGAGGGTGCTATCATCAAAAAGTTGATGAGCAGACTGAAACCGGCGGTGGATAGGAATGCGCCTTTACAGAGCTTTAGCGCTTCTTCTAAATCGGACTTAATGGTGGCGCTCATTTAGTAACAACGATGTCAAAATTCGTTTATTTTTACATAGATTGCCTTATTGGCACAGAAACTTTATTAATGCGCAAAAAGCAAGCGAATTGAAATTCTCTTTATGTCGTTGGTTGGCACTCGTCATGAGTAAGTTCTCATTAAGCGCAGGTGACGCCAGACCTTTCAGGTTTNNAGTGCTTTGTGGTACACTAAGCGGTCATTGCTATATTTAAGGCTACGAAAAATATAGAAACAGCTTTATGCTATGACTGGTATCAATAAAATCATGAGGATTTGCTATGCCCTATACCCAAGACATTGTAGACGAACTGAACATTCTTGTTCGCTATAATCTAAGCACGACACTGGAAGGAATCAAGGTACATAAAACCGCTGCGCCCGAAAACATTGCTGCGACCAAGCGATTGTACGATAAAGGACTGGTAACTCAGGAAGACGGCGGTTATTTGACCAGCCTGGGACATGAAGCCGCAGAACAGGCGCAAACAGTGCTCAATTTGCTACATCCTGCTTAAAAGATAGTTGGCCCAAATGTTATCCGGGTCGAGTAAGGATGAATCGAGGCGGTGACCTGATCGGTTCACCTCCGAGGAAAAGATTTGTTGTGTCGCGGCTCCCGGTTCAGAGGGGATGTTATCCAATGCCGTTAAGTTAAGCGCCTCCTGGCAAGATAAACCGCTGGCTGAGCGGAGCCGAAGNNACGGCTTAACTTAACGGCATTGAGATGTTATCCTTTTCCCGGCGCTCAAGCGTCTTGTCAGGCATCCAGTACGACGGTTGCCTTGAGTTTTTTCAAGGCATTTTGTTCCAATTGCCTGATTCTTTCCGCAGACACGTTGTAGCGCTCGGCTAGTTCATGTAAGGTGGCTTTTTTGTCCGCCAACCAGCGGCTTGAAAGAATGTCCAAGCTGCGTTTATCTAATTTTGCCATCGCTACGGCTAATAAATCCTGTCCGTGCCCTTCCCAATCAGCATTTTCAAGTAACACGGAAGGATCGGCTGCGTGCTGTTGGAGGTAGTTGGCAGGCGCTGTATAACTTTCCTCGGCGGCCTCATCCACGGGCATATCGAATGACATATCTGGGCTGCCCAAGCGTTTTTCCATTTCGTAAACGTCGCTCAGTTCAACATTCAGATTTTCAGCAATTGCCTTGGCTTCGTCATTCGATAACCAGCCTATATCCTGTTTGGATTTACGCAAATTAAAAAACAGTTTGCGTTGGGCTTTGGTGGTTGCAACTTTTACGATACCCCAGTTTTTAATCACATATTCGTGAATTTCCGCTTTGATCCAATGCACGGCAAAAGAGACCAAGCGCACGCCGATGTCAGGATCAAAACGTTTAACCGCTTTCATCAAGCCGATATTGCCTTCCTGGATAATATCAGGCATCGACAAACCATAGCCGCTGTAGCCTCTGGCGACATGAACGACAAACCGTAAATTGCTCATTACCAATTCCCGGGCGGCTTCCAAGTCACCGTCATCTCTAAATTTTAACGTTAATTCGCGCTCCCGGTCGGATGTCAGCCGGGGCATTTGCCGAACCAGATTTAAATAGGCGTCAAATGTGCCAACCGATAAATTAACGGGTAAAGCTAATGAGTTACTCATGGTATCCCCCTGGAAAGATTATTAGATAAATTTTAGCACTCTGCGTCAAAGAGTGCTAATAATTTTCACGGCTCGCTTTTTATTCAGGTTTCGTGTGCTGTAACTGATAGATGAGTACAGCCCACGAACCTAACACGCCCAGTACCGATGAAATAACTATTAACGCCAGGGTCTGGGTAAAACTTAAAAATAACAAATGAAAGCCGCCTCCATAAAGCTCTGAAAGTTTTTCGATTGAGTGTCTTAATATCAACATCAATAGGGTGACAATAAACCATGCCGATACGCCTGAGAGAAAGCCGATCCAAAAACCTGTGTACAAAAAAGGTCGCTGTATGAACGAATTGGTGGCGCCTACCAGTTTTTCGATCACCACTTCATCATGGCGGTTATGCAGTTCCAGGCGTATCGTGTTGCCGATAATAAACACAACAGCCGCCCCCAGCATCAGGTTTAAAAGGGTGGCAAAAAGCCGCGCCACATCCATAATAGATTGCAGGCGCTGAACCCATTGCAAATCCATTTGAGCAAAATCGACTTCGGGAGACTGTTGAAAGCTAAGTTGCAATAGCTCCAGTCCTTGTTTATCTTCCAGGCTGTTTTTTGGCAGCACCTGTAAGACGATAGGCAGCGGGTTTTTTTCCAGTGCATTAATCGCTGAGCCGAAGCCGCTGTAGGTTTGGAATTCAGCTAATGCCTGTTTTCGGGTAATTAACTTAACGTCCTGTACGCTGGGATTCTGTCTTATGCTGTCGGCTAATTTATCGGCGTGAGCATCGGAAACATCATCCCTGAGAAACAGGGATATTTGATTGCTGGTTTCCAGATTGCCCGTTAATTGCTGAAGATTTTCCACCAAAATATAAAAACCGCCGGCCAGTGAAATAGCAATGGACAAGACCGCTATGGTCATGATTGAGGTAAACGGCGAGCCGACCAGGCGGCCCAGGCTGGAAAACAGGGCGTGCGCATGCAGATCCCGGTAAGCGTGTAATTTATCGACAAAATTACCTCCGGCCGTTCTGGTTTGCCGGGTTTCCTGCCTGACTGGGCGTGCCGGCGGATCTTTTCGGATATGATTTTTGTTGTTACGATTCATCGTTTAACTCGAAACCAATTGGCCATGATCCAGCTTTAAGACGCGGTGGTTCAGTTGTGCAATCAAAGAAATGTCATGTGAGGCGATAAGCACCGTAACGCCGACCTGTTGAAACTGGCCGAACAGAAACATGATTTCAGCCGATAAATCCGGATCCAGGTTTCCGGTCGGTTCGTCCGCTATAATGATGGGCGGCTTATTAACGACCGCCCTGGCAATGCCGACGCGTTGCTGTTCGCCGCCGGACAAGGCCAGAGGGTATTTTTTTTCCTTGCCGGACAGGTTGACTTTATACAATGCCGCCCGAACCCTGCGGGTAACCTCATGATGTCCGAAACCGGCTATCACTAAGGGCAGGGCTACATTGTCAAAAACAGTCCTATCTTGCAGCAGTTTGTAATCCTGATAGATAACGCCCATTTTTCTTCGTATAAACGGCAGTTGATGTTCTTTTACAGACCCAAGATCTTGCCCATCTAATAAAACCTGCCCCCGGCTGCAGCGCTCCATTGCTGTAATCAATCTTAATAAGGTGCTTTTTCCTGCGCCGGAGTGGCCGGTAAGAAAGGCGATTTCTCCGCGCTGCAAATGAAAGCTGACATTACGCAAGGCATCGCCAGTCTCAGGATAGCGCTTGGTTACCGTGACGAACTTAATCATGATCTTTAATCTTTGACGAACAAGGCGTCGATAAACAGTTCGGCATCGAAATCCTGTAAATCATCAATGCCTTCGCCTATGCCTATATAACGAATGGGAATGCCGACATGTTTGGCCAAGGCGAAAATAACACCGCCTTTTGCCGTGCCATCCAGTTTGGTCAACACCAACCCCGTTAAGGCGACGGTTTCATTAAACAATTTTGCCTGGGACAGGGCGTTTTGTCCGGTACCTGCATCCAAAACCAGCAGCACTTCATGGGGGGCTTCGGCGTCCAGTTTACCCATAATCCGTTTTACTTTTTTCAATTCATCCATTAAATTGGATTTTGTATGCAAGCGGCCGGCGGTATCGGCAATCAAAACATCGATACCCTTGGCCTGTGCAGATTGCAGTCCGTCATAAATGACCGATGCCGAATCCGCGCCGGTATGCTGAGCCACCACAGGAATATTATTACGCTCACCCCAAACCTGCAATTGTTCGACAGCGGCCGCTCTAAAGGTATCCCCTGCGGCCAGCATGACACTATGGCCTTGCGCTTGCAGGCGTTTGGCCAGTTTGCCGATGGTTGTCGTTTTGCCCGCCCCATTAACGCCGACCACCAGTATAACAAACGGTGTATCCTGTTTCGGTATCTGCAACGGTATGCAGCAGGGCTGGAGTATGCTCAGTAGTTCTTGCTTTAAGGCGACCGATAGCGCCAAGCCATCATTCAACTGATGCCGCTCAACACGTTGCGTCAAATGCCGGATTATTTCCGTGGTCGCATCGACGCCTACATCAGCCATGATTAAACCGGCTTCAATTTCTTCAAGTAAATCATCGTTAACAGTTTGTTGGCCTATGGGCAGGTTGGCCAGTAGGCCGTTAAGCCCGGAGCGGGTGCGTTTTAACTGTGACTTAAGACGGAGGTAGATCGACTCAGGCGCAGGTTCTACATAGATTGCTTCAACAGGCGTTGCCGCTACATCTGTTTTGACGACTGTTAGTTTAGGTTTCCGATTCTGCGCAGGCGGCTGTAAAGTCTCCGTGCCGTATCGGCTATAAAAGCTGATCGCAATCAACGGCAACATTAATAACGCTGACACGGCATGATGAGTTACTGCCGCCCATAGCGGCATAGCCAGCTTAACGCCGAGAATGCCCAGCCCTATTTGTGCAAACATCAACGCGCTTAGCCATAAACCTGCGGTTTTGAGCGGTTTTGCCGAATTTGTTGCTGTTGCCTGGAACATCAGCAAACTTAGCCATACAAAGCAGACCAAGGCGCCGACTCTGTGCAGCCAGTTGGCCGCCAGCTGGGCGTCGAATGAGATAACACCGGTATAGCCGGTCACTAAGCCGTTCAGTAAATTTAACGCGTTTTGATAATCCGCTTTAGGCCACCACGATCCGTTGCATTGCGGAAAAGTGCTGCAAGCTAACGCCGCATGATTGGCGCTGACCCAGACGCCCAGAATAATCTGTAGCAATAAAACCAGCAGGGATAGTTGGGCAAACAAACCAAGACCGGGGCGCTGCTTGCTGAGCCTGCCGGTAATGGCCGGATTAACACGCAAATACAGTCCGAACATTAATCCGAAGGTCAGCATGCCCAGCACTACCTGCGCGGTGATCACGACAGGCATGATGTGTATGGCTTTTGCCCAAACGCCTAAAGCCGCTTGTAAACCGACAAGAACCGTTAAAGTGAGTGATGTCGTTATGACGGCCGTGTTGCGCGGTTGTTGACGCCATGCAAGCAAGCACAGCAACACAACCAACAGACCCGATGCCGCCGCCAGATACACATGAGCGCCGCCTTTTAATAAAGCCATAAGGCCAGTCGAAGATAGCGCCGGATCAGCGTCCGATAACCGCGTGTATGAACCTAAGAGAATAATTATTAACGTTAAAACAACGCCAAATAGAGTTAATTTTCTGAACATTTTATTTTCTACTAACCGATTTGTGAAATTTTGAGTAGGTGCATGAGATCATCTTTTATTTTGTAAGTATTAAAACCGGGTTCATATTGCATCATTAAATTACCCAGAGGATCCATTAAAAACAACATACCCTCAGGTATATTATTATTTTGCCGGATGCCTGTAATTTTTTTAACCAGTTCAGCGCTGGGTTTAACCCGGATTAGATCAGAGTTGAGTGCGAACTCCCTGTCGTCGGCGCCGATTAGTTTCTCTATCAGCGCATCATCCAATTTGTTTTCTTCACGCAGCAGGCTCAAAAAAAGAGCGTCGTCTGCCGGGTTTTTGGTGCCGCGTAGCCTCGACAACAGCGTATCTTTTAACCACCATTGATTGGCGGCGTCTGTGGCCTGTTCTTTAAAAACAATAACAATACGGCGCGTGCGCGACAACTCCTTATTTAACATGAGCCGTAATTGCCGGGTTTTAAGCAGCGCATCCAGACAAACTTCATTGCAGCCGGTGTCTGGAATCACATTGACGATCAACCAGTGCCCGGAAAGCTCCGCTAAGTTTTCAGCTGAAAACGGGTCAAAACCGGTAAAGTCAGTGCGCTCGGTAGTGACCGGGGGAGTGATCAGTTGCCCGCTGTTGGTCGTGCCTTTTACTAATCCGGGGTTTTCTTTTAATCCCCAGGCGATTAAAAAAGGAATAATGGTCAGTCCGAAAATAGCCAGAATTAATAGCCGGTTTTTCTTCTGTTGTTTAGTTATCATTTCTTTTACAACTGTACCCAATAAATAGGATTGTGAGTGTTATTGCCAGTGCAAACCACTGAATCGCGTAGGCCGTATGTTGTTCAGGCAACATGACGGCGGTTGTTTGCCATTCCCGTCTAAAGCCTGCCTGCTGGTCTTTATCCAGTTCCAGCTGAAATGGGAATAAGGGATAAGCCAGTTTTTTTGCTAAAACGGCGGTGTCAACCACCTGCGTGACAGACGGCCAGCTATCGGTCGGTATTTCCGCCCCGGCTAATTTTATACCGACACTGGGAAAACGGTTTATCCGGCCGGTGATAACGGTTTGTTCATTCGTGATCGATACGTCGGGTAAAACCGATCTATCCCGATTTAACGGTACCCAGCCCCTATTTACCAAAATCGCCTTGGCTTCCCCTTGCAGAACAAACGGGGTTAATACCAAATAACCCACTTTCCCTGCGCTGATTTGATTATCTATCAGGAATTGATGCGCCTGATCATAATGACCCGTTGCGATGGCTTTTTTATACCGGAGTCTTTCCACATCATTTTCAGTGTCGGCAGATAGTTGTATGATTTCAGCAGAGGCGGCGCCTTGTTCTTGTTGTTGAAGAAAGTGCCTTTTTTCATCCGAACGTCCCAACTGCCAGATTCCCAGCGCAAGCAACAGCGGCAATAGGCATAAATAGGCCACTGTAGGGCCTTTTTCAAATTTTATGGAGTAACGTCCGGCTTTAATAATCATGCTTTTTTTCTTTAAGCTATTGGCACAAACACATTAATAAACGAGAATAGAAAAA
>PMJA01000323.1 GCA_003158415.1 Methylobacter sp. | reverse complement strand
ATACCTATGCCCAGAGGGAGAGGGAGCAAGATGTCGAAGTGTTTCATGCGCGTTCCTTATTTATAAAGCAAGGCTTATACAAGCAACTGCTCCAAGGCCTTGGTTAAAACAAGATAAGGCATCAGGTTGACCGGTAAAATCGACTTGATTTCCTGATAGAGTCGCCGGTAGCGGCTGATTTTTTGTATTTGGGACGGCAACTCGAAATAACCGGCACAACTTGGGACGTTATTTAAAAGCATGTTTTTAATGACACAACCGATGATGCGTTTTATATCGGCCTGTAATCCAGTAGATACTTGTTGCTCCCAAACATCATGAGGGGACACAGATTCCAGTTGTGCATAAACCTCATACAAACCCAGATAATTGGTGATTTCATGGAACAGTTCGTAGACTGTGATAAAGTCAGCTCCGGTTTCGGCGGATAAAGCCACGATAAACGGGAAATCTTCAAGGCTGGAGATAAACACCAGCCTTTGCGCCAGTTCTTCCGGGACGCCATCTTGCCGGTAGCGTTCCAGCTGTTGTTTAGTCTGAAGGCTATCTTGCCGATTAAAAAGCGGTTCAAAATCCTGTAGTGAGCGACGATAGTGGTCGATAGTCCCAGTATCCGGGCGTATTTTTTTACTCTGCAATAAAGCCCAGCGGCAAAAACCGGCCAGCATTTTTTCCAGTTGCAGTAAACACTGATATTGGCTATCTGCCGTTATTTTATTGTCCAGCGCGTAAATCGCAAGACGCAGCGCATCAGCATCCAAGACCCGGTCAAAGGTCAGATAGCAACCGACCAGATCGAGGATGTTGGCATTTTCGGTGTCGCTATCCAGGCTCAAAAAGCTACAGCCCGCCTGATTGATGATTTTATTGCTGATAAGGGTGGCTTTAATTTCGTTAGCCAAGGGATGGGCGGACAAGTGGGCTTGATACTGCGCGTTGATCGGGTCAGGAAAGTAAGTTTGTAAATAACAGGCACAACAATCATCATGCAGTAAAGCTGCCTGATTTTGTATTTGCCGGGTTAAGTACATTTTGCCCGCCGCCATTAATACGGCAAGTTCGGGACGGGTTATCTGCTGTCCGGGCCTGGATAAAATGGCTTTGGCCTGTGGAAAAGATTCCACTGTTCGATCCAGGAAACCAACTGTCTCCAAGCGTTCGGCGAGTTGCCAGAAAACCGCCGTATTTTCCAGGCTGCGTAATTTATCCAACGATAAACAAAGGCTCTGCGCATAATTATTGGCCAATACCTGTCTGCAAACGTCGTCAGTTAAACGGATGAATAACGGTTGATAATCGGCAATAATGTGTTGTTTTTGCAAACCGGACAGCAGGATTTTTAAGTTGACTTCGTGATCGGACGTATCCACCCCCGCCGAATTATCGACGGCATCGGTATTAATGCGGCCGCCGCGCAAGCTGTATTCGATACGCGCTTTTTGCGTGAAACCCAGGTTGGCGCCTTCGCCGACCACAACGGCGCCGAGGTTGGCGGCGTCTATGCGAACATTATCATTGCTGTGGTCGCCGACGGCTTCATGCTTTTCAGTGTCGGCTTTTGTATAGGTGCCGATGCCACCCAGCCATAATAAGTCTACCTGCGCTGCCAGCAGGTAGCGTATCAGGGATTCCCCATCCAGCGATTTGTAATGTATGCCCAGCCATTTTTTTAACTCGGCAGTCACCGGAATATCTTTGTCCGAGCGCAGGTAAACACCGCCGCCGTCAGAAATCAGCGTCCGGTCATAATCGTTCCAGCTGGAGCCGGGCAAGTCGAACAGGCGTTGGCGCTCATTGAGCGGCGCGTTGCTGTCAGACGGGTTCGGATCAATAAAAATATGTTGCCCGCTAAAAGCGGCCAATAACCGGATATAGGGCGACAGCAGCATGCCGTTGCCGAAGACATCGCCATCCATACTGCCTATGCCGACGACGGTAAAGGCCTCGTTTTGTATGTCTTTGCCTAATTCCCGAAAATGTCGTTGCACACATTCCCAAGCCCCGCGTGCGGTGATGCCTAGCGCTTTGTGGTCATAGCCGCGCGACCCGCCGCTGGCAAAGGCATCGCCCAGCCAGAACTGATAGTCGGCGGACACCGCGTTGGCAATATCGGAGAAACTTGCCGTGCCTTTATCGGCCGCCACCACCAAATACGGATCAGGATCATCATGGCTGACGATGTCTTGAGCACGAACGACCCTGTTATCACGGTAATTGTCGGTTAAGTCCAGCAGACCGCGTATCAGCGTGAGGTAAGCCTTTTTTCCGGCTTCTTTTATTTGCAGCCCGGAATCGGTGTGCGGAAACTTTAGGCCGATTTTTTTCAACACAAAACCGCCTTTAGCCCCGGTCGGAATAATCAAGGCGTTTTTGCTGATCTGGGTTTGCATGAGTCCCAATATTTCAGTTCTGAAATCATCGGGACGGTCGGACCACCGAATTCCTCCCCGCGAAACTTTGCCTCCGCGCAGATGCAGGCCTTCCATATCGACGGCATGGACATAAATCTCATTTTGCGGTTTGGGGGAGGGCATATCAATCACCCCCAGGCTGTTGATTTTGATGGCGACAAAATAATCATCCAGTCCGCGACGCAGATGAAAATTACAGCGCATGGTCGCATCAATCAGATTAAACAGGGTGCGTAAAATCCTGTCGTGATTAATATCCAAAACC
>PMJA01000354.1 GCA_003158415.1 Methylobacter sp. | reverse complement strand
TTTCGATGTCCATCACGGCAACGGTACGCAAGCGGCTTTTTATAAGCAAGCTAATGTGCTCTACGCATCCAGCCATGAAATGCCGAATTTTCCCGGCACCGGCTACCCGACAGAAACCGGCGTCGGCAATATTATCAATGTACCGCTGGCGGCGGGCGATACCGGCATTGAATTCAGGCAAAAATACAGCGCTATTATTTTACCGGCGCTAAGGCACTTTAAACCTGATTTGCTGCTGATTTCAGCGGGTTTCGATGCCCATAAGGACGATCCCTTAGCGTCAATCCGTCTGGTGGAAGACGATTTTCGATGGCTGACCCAGGAGTTGATGGACATTGCCGACCACTATTGCGCAGGCAGAATTATTTCCGCATTGGAAGGCGGTTATAACCTCAAGGCCTTAGCGTCCAGCGTTGCCGTTCATGTTAAAACCTTGATGGGCGTTTTCACGGCCTGATATAGTGTGCTTGCGTAAGCAAGGAGGCTGTCCGAGAATAGAAAACCTACTGCGGAATTTGAATTTTTTAACGCCTCCAAGATGTTGACTTGGAGGGTTCGTTACAGCAGTTAAGCAACCGTTTCCTTAGGCCCCAGCACATCGGCCGGATCGCCTTCGTAGGGGGTTGCATAACTACAGTCTTTTTGCGGACAGACTTTTTCGACGCCGCGTCTTTTGGTTTCCTTTACTGTCAAAATAGGCCAATGACATTCCGGGCAACTTTCTTTAATCGGCGCGTTCCAGAGGGCGTAACTACATTTGGGATAACCCGAACAGGAATAAAATATTTTGCCGTTGCGTGATTTACGCTTAAGGATAGCCCCTTTTTTGCATTGAGGGCATTCAACGCCGGTGTCGGCGGGCTTTTCCAGCGGTTCTATATGACGGCATTTTGGATAAGCGCTGCAACCGATGAATTTACCATAGCGGCCGGTTTTAAAGACCAACGGCGATTCGCATTCCGGACAGACTCGGCCTTCCACCGTTTCGGGTTGATCGGTAGCGCCTGCGTCGTCATTCAGGTTTCGGGTATAGGAGCATTCAGGATAATGGGTGCAGCCTATGAAGCGGCCATTTCTTCCCAGCCGGATGGATAGCGGGCTGCCGCATTCGGGGCATTTTTCATCGATGGCTTCCTGCGTCACATCCTTACGCTGGACGCTGGCGTCTTTTTCCTGAATCATGGCGTGAAACGGCTGCCAGAATTCGTGCATTAACGGAATCCAGTCTTTTTCACCCCGTGACACCGCATCCAGCTCATCTTCCAAATTAGCCGTAAAATCATAATCGACGTATTTGGTAAAGTGCTCAGTCAGGAATTTATTGACGATACGACCGACATCGCTAGGATAAAAGCGCTTACTATCCAGTGTGACATATTCACGGTTTTGCAGCGTCGAAATTATCGACGCATAAGTAGAAGGTCGCCCTATGCCATGTTCTTCCAGGGATTTTACCAGGCTGGCTTCGCCGTAACGCGGCGGTGGCTCGGTAAAGTGCTGACCGGCAATGATGTCATTGAGCTGCACCGGACGGCCTTCTTCCAGCGGCGGCAAAAAGCTTTCCTTGTCATCACTTTCTTTACTGTCATCCTTGCCTTCCAGGTAAACAGACATAAAGCCGGGAGTGGCAATGGTGGAGCCGGTTGCCCGAAACAGGTGCTTGCCATCGCCGCAAGCCAGATCGACAGCGACCATGTTAAGCGTGGCATGTATCATCTGGCAGGCTATGGTGCGCTTCCAGATCAGGTCGTACAGCTTGTATTGTTCGGCACTGAGTTGGTTTTTTATCTGGCTAGGCAAATGCCTAGGCGAGGTCGGGCGTATCGCCTCATGCGCTTCCTGGGCATTTTTTGATTTGGTTTTAAATAGTCGGGGTTCTTTGGGCACATTGCTGGGGCCGTAGTTTTCCGCTATCAACGCACGCATTTCTTCGACCGCTTCTACGGACAAATTAACCGAATCGGTACGCATGTAAGTAATCAGACCTGCCGTTTCGCCGCCGATGTCTATGCCTTCATACAGTTGTTGGGCGACTATCATGGTACGCTTGGTAGTAAAGCCCAGTTTACGCGAGGCTTCCTGTTGCAGCGTTGAGGTTATGAATGGCGGAGCAGGATTGCGTTTTTGCTGCTTTTTTTCCAGCTTGACGACCAGTAATTGGCCATCGGCTGCGGACAGTAGTGTTTGTTTGGTTTTTTCTGCCAGTTCTTCATTGGTGATGCTGAATTGATTCAGCTTTTCGCCGTCAAAATGAGTCAGTTTAGCTTTGAAATTTTGATCCTGAGCCGTTAATGCGGCGTCTATAGACCAATATTCGCGGGTTTTAAAGGCTTCAATTTCCTGTTCGCGCTCGACTATCATGCGCAAGGCCGGGCTTTGTACGCGACCGGCCGACAGACCTCGGCGAATTTTTTTCCATAATAAGGGCGAGAGATTAAAGCCGACCAGATAATCCAGGGCGCGCCGCGCCTGCTGGGCATTGATTAAGTTGATGGCCAGTTGTTCGGGGTTGGCGATCGCTTCCGTGACGGCTTTTTTGGTGATTTCATGAAAGACCACCCGATACACCGGCTTGTCTTTGAGCAGTTTTTTTTCTTTCAGCAGTTCATACAAATGCCAGGAAATGGCTTCCCCTTCTCTATCGGGGTCGGTTGCCAGATATAAGGTGTCTGCGGATTTAAGCGCTTTGCTGATAGCCTGAACGTGACGTTGATTGCGCTCAATGATTTCATATTTCATGGCAAAGTCATTGTTCGGATCAACGGCGCCTTCTTTAGGAACGAGGTCGCGGACGTGTCCGTACGAGGCTAGCACCTGAAAGTCTTTGCCCAAATATTTCTCTATGGTTTTGGCTTTTGCAGGCGATTCTACAATGACGAGGTTCTTACTCATTTAAGGTTCAAGGTTCAAGGTGAAAAGTTCAAGATTCAAGGTGCAAGGTTCGTATTCTTTAACCTTGCACCTTGAGCCTCTAGTGTAAATAAGTGGGAACGAGGTTATAGACGATGTCTTCCATCCGGGAAAAAGCAATTTCCTCATCAGGTTGGCTGAGCAAGACCATCAACACGATCCATTTCAGCTTTTCCATCGATATTTCTTCATTTTCCAGCGCCATGGCCCTATCAATAACAATTTCCCGGTTGGCGGAATTTAAAATACCGTTTTGTTCAAGAAACA
>PMJA01000411.1 GCA_003158415.1 Methylobacter sp. | reverse complement strand
AGCTGCACCAGCTCCAGCAAGGCATGGACTTTTTTAGCGATGACATCGTTGCTTGGACGGTCGCGGCGGGGTTTGACCCGCAAGCCGAACGCCACGTTCTCGAATACTGTCATGTGCCGAAACAGCGCGTAATGCTGAAACACAAAGCCGATACCGCGCTGGCTGACATTCTGAGTAGTTTTATCGACGCCGCTCAACAAGACGCGCCCCTGGTCGGCATTTTCCAGTCCGGCGATGATGCGCAACAGCGTGGTCTTCCCGCAACCGGAAGGCCCCAGCAAGGCGACCAGTTCACCTTCTGGAATTTCCAGGTTGATGTGATCTAAGGCGGAAAAAGAACCGAAATTTTTACTGATGTCGGAAAGTAAAATACTCATAAAAAGAATCTCAAAAATAAAATCATGGGGGCTTGGAGTTCAAGCATTTATACAGATTACCCAACGAAACAATGGGCTGCGGCAACCACAAGCCTCCACTCCTGCTGGAGAGGGTTTGTGTGTATTAGAAGTTCAGCAGCAACTGCCCGTCACCTATCGGTTATCCTGCTTCCTCTCCAGAGCTGTTTTTAAAACCAGGGTCACGACCGCCAAAGCCGCCAGTATCGACGCACTGGCAAAAGCGCCGACTATGTTATATTCGTTGTAATTGACTTCTACATGTAACGGCAAGGTGTTGGTCAAGCCCCGGATATGCCCGGAAACCACGGATACTGCGCCAAACTCGCCCATCGCCCTGGCGTTGCACAGCAACACGCCGTACAGCAACGCCCATTTAATATTAGGGATGGTGACGGCCCAAAACGTTTTCCAACCGCTTGCGCCTAACGACAATGCGGCCTCTTCTTCCTGATGGCCCATTTCCTGCATCAGCGGAATCAACTGCCGCGCTACGAACGGAAAGGTAATAAACAGCGTAGCCAGAACGATGCCGGGAACGGCAAAGATAATTTTTATATCGTGTTTTATCAGCCAGTCGCCAAACCAGCCCTCGGCGCCGAACAACAGCACGAAAATCAATCCCGATATAACCGGCGACACCGAAAACGGCAGGTCTATCAAGGTGGTCAACAGGCTTTTGCCTTTAAATTCAAAACGGGTGATGGCCCAGGCAGCGGCGACGCCGAATACCGTATTCAACGGCACGGTAATCAACGCAGTCAACAAGGTCAGCCGGATGGCGGCCAGCGTGTCGGGATTGGTTATTGCCGAACCATAGGCCGCCAAGCCTTTGGAGAAAGCCTGAAAAATAACCAAGGCTAAAGGCAGGCAGATAAACAGACTGATAAAACTGATGGCAATCGCAATTAGACCCCATCTGACCCAATCAGGATCTTGCAGGGCTTGCGGTTGACGCACGACCAATTTGGCGACGGGCAGTTTAATAACATTCATGGTTGCACTCATCTTATAATTGTCCTGAACGCTTGCGCACCCAAAATTGCAGCAAATTAATCAACAACAGCAGCACGAAAGAAATCACCAGCATGGTCAAGGCGATGGCGGTGGCCCCTTGAATATCAAACTGCTCCAGCTTGGTGACGATCAATAACGGCACAATTTCCGACACATAAGGCAGATTACCCGCAATAAAGATGACCGAGCCGTATTCGCCTACGCCCCGGGCAAAAGCCAGCGCAAAACCGGTCAGCAAGGCGGGGAAAACATTGGGGAAAATGATTTTACCGAACACTTGCAGGCGGGTAGCGCCCAGACTGGAACCGGCTTCTTCCATGCTGGACTCGAATTCCAGCAACACCGGCTCGACCGTGCGCACGACAAACGGAATGCTGATAAAAATCAGCGCCATCACGATACCCAGCGGCTTAAAAGCCACCTGTACGCCCAAGGTATTCATCAGCAATTTCCCCAGAAAACCGCTGGGCTGGAAGATGGTCGCCAACACGATACCGGCGACGGCGGTCGGCAGGGCGAAGGGGAAGTCGATCAAGGCATGAAAAAACCGCTTGCCGACAAATGAATAACGCACCAACACCCAGGCGACAATAAAACCAAAGAAACTGGCGATCAACGCGGCCACCAGCGCCGTAGAAAAACTCACCCGAAACGCCGACAGCACCCGCTTGTTGGTAATAATATGGACATAATCACCCCAGCTCAGCTTAAAACTTTCAAACACTAAGGTGCTTAGCGGAATTAAAACCACCAGACTTAAATAGACCAGGGCGAACCCCAGGGCCGGACGAAAACCCGGCATAACACTGCTTTTTGACACGACTAGACTCCACGGGTGATTGGCTACATTAAAAAGTGGCGGCGGTTGTTAAATCGGACACGGACTGCATATCGTCTCCTCATGTTGTTCCGCTGATTTAACTTTAGTGGATTAGCCAACGCAAAATGATTTAGGTAGAAAACCTTAGTTTTGCGTTAAGTTTAAAGAGAATTCTATTTTTAATAAAATGCTCATATTAGATGGTATTATCTAATTAAAAGATATTTAGAGCGATGCCTAAATTAGCCGTGTCGACGGTTTCATTATGGGTCGGAATCCGCCGTCAGGCAATCTGTTCCAAACGTCTTAACCAAGCCCATTATATTCTATTAAGAGATATAAATATCTAATAATATCGCTTTATTTAATATAAAAACCTCATTAAAATAACCATCAACATCGAAATGACCGTAACAAAGCCGTCATCTTCTAATGAGTTACAACGACACTATTTACCATGACTTTGACTCCAAAGTTTTTGTCTCCTGACTACAGGGATGTCTTTATGGCGGGCTATAAGCCCGCCTTTTTTTTCGTTAGCGAACCTTGGTAAACCACACGCATTCATTCTTTAGCCAAGCTAAGGCTTACGTTATTGACTAATAAATCGGAGGACAGTTATGCCATTACAACATTTAGTGGAATATTTTAATGACCGACTGGGGCGGGAACATCGCTCCAGTTTTCGGCCCTTTATTCTGGAAGAAGGCAAGGTCAGCGGTTTGTTTGGCCCGATTCGGATCGACAGCGTTTTTTCGCCGTTACGACAAACTTTGAAGCCCACGTTAGTTGTCGGTCATACGGCGCAGATTACGGTTGCCCCCAATAAACCCCAGCATTTGTATGCAAGCGAAATTGAGGCGTTGTTGGCTAATAATTTCGTACCGGCCACTGAATTTGAATCGATCATTAATTTCGACCGTCTATGCCGTACCGTACACATGCTGAATTATCTAACTATATCCCATTTGCAAGGGGTGCTGTTTTTGGAGGTTGACCCACGGCATATACTGGGCATTAAACAGGATCACGGCGCTTATTTTGAAGAAGTAATTGCCCAATGCGGATTGGAAACTAATAATGTCGTCATCGTATTGGCCGTCAATAGCCAATATGCCCGTTATTATCAGGAACTGATTAACGGTCTGGACAATTATCGACGTAGAGGTTATCAACTGGCGCTTAAGTTCGATTATCTGTCCCAGGAAAGTGACCTATTTGAGTTAATCGCAAGAATATCCCCGAATTACGTCAGCTTATCGGCGCGAAATATGGGAGATCAAACGCATGACGATTCCTTGAATTCAAGATTGCGGCTGCTGAAAGCACGGATGGCGTTAGCGGGCGGTCAAACCATCCTGCAACAGATCGATGAGAAAAAATCGGACTTATTAGCCCGCCATGCCGGTTTTGATCTGGTTGAAGGCGGCTACTACAGAACTATTGCATTTGATTATTTAAACAGCCATTCTGAACCCGTAAAAAACAACCATTCAAAATCAAGCCATTGAAAATTCATCGTTCCCACGCTCCAGCGTCATGCAATGCAAGAGCGTTGCCGGATGAATTCCCACGGCGGAGCGTGGGAGCTATAAAAAGTAATGGTGGCATGACGAAACTCCTTTAAGTTAAACCGGAAAATAGTCGCATAGTGGTGGATTGCCTGACGGCGAATCCGGCTACGAGTTACCTTATATCAAGGCTACTTGCTGCATGAGCCGTTTCGCGCGGCAAGACTTCGCGCTCAATGGCGAACAACGTTTGTTGCTTTGCCATACTTAAGTCATAAGCGATTTGCACATTCATCCAGGACTGGGCGTCGCTGCCAAAGTAGCGAGCCAGACGCAAGGCGGTATCGGGCGTAATGCCACGGCGTTCTTTGACAATTTCATGCAGGCGGGTAGCAGGGACGCGCAGGGCTTTTGCCAAGGCGTTGACGCTCAGTCCCAATGGAATCAGGTAGTCTTCGCGCAGGATTTCGCCCGGATGAATGGGGCGCATACCGTTTTCTATCATGGATTTTTCTCCTCAGTGGTAATCGACAATTTCAACATTAAAGACTTCGCCATCTGTCCAGCAAAAACAGATACGCCATTGATCGTTGATACGAATGCTGTATTGCCCTAATCGGTTGCCTTTTAGGGGTTCAAGACGATTGCCCGGCGGACTTTGTAAAAACGCCAAGCTGGCCGCGCTGTGTAATTGCACCAGTTTACGTTCCGCTACGTTTTGAAAGGCACGAAAACGTTTAGGCGACTGCCCTTCAAACAAGGCTTGGGTATCTTTGCAACGGAATGATTTAATCATCGCGTTAATAGTAGTACGCTTTGCGTAATGCGTAAAGCGACACCGCAGACTTATTTTTATTTGCTCCCAAGTTCCTTGACTGGTCTGGGTTTCTCATCGTTTCCACGCTCCAGCGTCACGCAACGCAGGAGCGTTGCCGGATGAATTCCCACGCCGGAGCGTGGGAACTATAAAATTGGTTATATTTCTTTCACAAAAGCAATAAGTCCTAACGAATAAGGTTAGACAGTTCCATTAATAAGCCTAAGAGCGATGTCAATGTCTGTGACCACTATCGCATGATGGGTTTTATGATGTTCGATAGCAATGCCTACAATTGGGGTTTGGATTGGGTCATTTGGTCCATTTTCGTCATATAGTAGCCACACAGGTGAGCCACTGATTCCTGACGGCTCTGGAAACGCGCGAATTTGGCCGTCCGATCCAACGGTGTGCTTTCGATCAAAGCTTAAAACGACGTGACTTTGCGGAGTAACACCGAGGTTAGCGTACTTCGTAGACGGAACTGAGAAGTTTCTAAAGCTATAAAGCCCAGATACCACCTCACGATTAACTGGGTTGGCGCGGCTCTTCGACTCCGGGAAACCTACGAGGAGATATTGCTTGTTCTCGCGTGGTAGGGCGTTTGGCATAAGTGCGCCAATATCTAAAGGAAATTTCTCAACCTTTGGATAGGGCGGGAGACCTTGACCTTCAAGTTTGAGAACACCGACATCGAAGCGATCGCTTTTTCTGTTTTTCCCTTCAGGAATTTTTGTAAGGCGGAGATTGCCCGAAAGTTTTCGCTTGGTGTGCAGATCAATATAAAAGAAGAGCTCGTGGTCAGCCTTTAGCTCATCGAATACATGGGCCGCAGATAAAAGATAGGAGCTGGTGCCAGAGGAGATGAGAAAGCTGTTTCCAACGAGTTTCGGTTTACCGTTAGAAGTTTCTGCGAATAAAGGAATAATGTGCCGCGCCAGGACATTAGCTAGTTTTGTGATTACTTGCGATTCTGCTTCAAAAGTATGATTAGTCATCACTAATACTCGATGTTCAAGTTTTTTTAGCTTGACTGGAACGAACCCAGATAAATCAAGGTGTTTTCGTCAATAGACTCAAGTGCCACATGATCTTTATTATGGCTGTAAGGCTTGATTTAATGGGCTTCTCTAAACTCAATAATTAAAAACTTGAACATCGAGTAATACTCTCTGTCCCGCTGTTCATAAGCTTTTTAATATTTGGATTAGTCGAACTCATCATTTTTTAAACTTGAGGAATAGGGTGAGCAGAAGCCTGCCCACCCACCGAACTACAAAACCTACCCCTTCAACGCCTTTAAAACCGCCTGCATGGTCACATTAGCGTCGCCGAACAACATGCGGGTGTTTTCCAATACGAACAAAGGATTGCCTACGCCCGCGTAACCCGACGCCATGCTGCGTTTAAGCACGATGGTGGTTTCGCCTTTCCAGCATTCCAACACCGGCATACCGGCTATCGGGCTGTTGGGGTCGTTGAGCGCCGACGGGTTGACGATGTCGTTCGCGCCGATGACGATGGATACGTCGACATTGACAAAATCATCATTGATTTCATCCATTTCGAACACGATGTCGTAAGGCACTTTGGCTTCTGCCAGCAATACGTTCATGTGGCCGGGCATACGGCCTGCGACCGGATGGATGCCGAAACGCACTTTTTTGCCTTTATCCCGTAACAACTTGGTGATTTCATAAACGGTATGTTGGGCTTGTGCGACCGCCATGCCGTAACCGGGGATAATCATGATGTTTTTGGCTTCTAGCAGCAGTTTGGCGGTTTCTTCGGCATCAATGGGCTGCACTTCGCCTTCAATGGCGGCGGCTTCACCGCCTGATGCCGTGCCGAAGCCCCCGGCAATCACACTTAAGAAATTCCGGTTCATGGCGCGGCACATAATGTAACTCAGGATGGCGCCGCTGCTGCCGACCAATGCGCCGGTCACGATCAACAAATCGTTGCTTAACATAAAGCCGGTCGCCGCCGCCGCCCAGCCGGAATAGCTGTTGAGCATGGAGATAACCACCGGCATATCCGCGCCGCCGATTGCCATGACCATGTGGATGCCAAAAATCAAGGCGATGCCGGTCATGATGGCTAAGGGAATAATGGCGTTGTCGCCGACTTCGGTTTGCTTTAAAAACACGCAGCCCAGGCCGATAACCGCGATCAACAGCCCCAGATTGAACCAATGACGGCCGGGCAATAACAAGGGTTTGCCGCTGATTTTTTCGCTGAGCTTGCCGAATGCAATTACTGAGCCTGAACAAGTAACAGCGCCGATGAGAATGCCGATATAAATTTCCAGTTCATGGATGGTTTTTTCCACGCCGGTGATGGCGATGGTGCTGTCCATAAAATTGGCATAACCGACCAACACTGCCGCCATGCCGACTAGGCTGTGCATGATGGCGACCAGTTCCGGCATTTGCGTCATTTCAACTTTTAATGCGGCTCGGGCGCCTATGAGTCCGCCGACGATTAAGGCCGCGATTAAAATACCGTAAACGGTGACCGATGCGCTTAAGGTGGTCGCGATAATGGCTATCGCCATGCCTAACATGCCGTAATAATTGCCTTTGCGGGCGGTTTCCTGGTTGCTTAAACCGCTCAAGCTAAGAATGAACAGAATGGCGGCAACGATGTAAGACATCGTAACTAAACTGTGGGACATAAGGATCTCCTGTTATTTTCTGAACATTTCCAACATACGACGGGTGACTAAAAAGCCGCCGAAGATATTGATAGATGCAAGTAGGATGGCGACACCGGCCAATATTGTGACGGTGGAGTTGGCCGTGGAAATCTGCACGACTGCGCCGATCACGATAATGCTGCTGATGGCATTGGTGACGCTCATTAACGGCGTATGCAGCGAATGCGAGACATTCCAGATCACCTGATAACCCACGAAACAGGCCAGCACGAACACGGTAAAATGGGTCATGAACGATTCCGGCGCAACCGCGCCTATGCCGAACAAGGCCAAACCGGCGATGACGATAGGCAGCAATTGTTTAACTACAGGAGGAATAAATGATTTTTTTTGCAGTTCCTGCACCGACGGATAGGCGGGCGCTTCGGTTTGCGGTGTCGGAGCGGCGGAAAGCTTGGGTGCGGGCGGCGGCCAGGTGATGTTGCCTTCTTTTATCACGGTGGTGCCGCGTATGACTTCATCGTCCATATTGACGTTGATAAAACCGTTCTTTTCCGGGCACAGTTCGGTCAATAAATGCCGCAAATTGGTGGCGTATAGTTGGCTGGACTGGTTGGCCAAGCGGCTGGGTAAGTTGGTATAGCCGATCAGGGTGACATCATGTTTGACCACGACCTGATCTTTTTCCGTCAGTTCGCAGTTGCCGCCTTGTTCCGCCGCCAAATCCACGATCACACTGCCGGGCCGCATCGATTCCACCATCGCGGCGGTGATCAGTTTGGGCGCGGGTCGGCCCGGAATAAGCGCTGTGGTGACGATAATGTCCACTTCTTTTGCTTGCTGGGCGAATAAGGCCATCTCGGCTTCGATGAATTCCTTGGACATGGTTTTGGCATAACCGCCGGTTCCACCGCCTTCTTCTTTGAAATCCAGCATCAAAAATTCCGCATCCATACTTTCAATTTGTTCTTTCACTTCGGGCCGGGTGTCAAATGATCGGACGATGGCGCCCATGCCTTTTGCAGTACCGATGGCGGCAAGACCTGCCACTCCGGCACCGATGACCAGCACCTTGGCGGGCGGTATTTTACCGGCGGCGGTAATCTGGCCGGTGAAAAAACGCCCGAAATATTGAGCGGCTTCAACGATGGCGCGGTAGCCGGCGATATTAGCCATGGAACTTAACGCATCCATTTTTTGCGCTCTGGACATGCGCGGCACGCTGTCCATCGCCAGTACGGTGACGTGCTTAGCCGCCAGTTTCTTCATTAATGCTTCATTTTGCGCGGGCCAGATAAAACTGATTAAGGTAGCGCCTGGGGATAATAGCTCGGTTTCTTCTATAACCAGTTTAAGGTTGAACTCGGGAGCCCGCACTTTCATAATAATGTCGCTATGCTTCCATAGCGCCCGGGTATCGGCGACGACTTCAACGCCTGCTTCCCGGTAGGCTTCATCCGAAATATTCGCGCCGGCCCCGGCCCCGCTTTCGATGCTAACGGAAAATCCCAGCTTGATTATTTGTGCGGCAGCATCCGGTGTCGTGGCGACACGCATTTCACCGTGGTGAATTTCTTTAGGTATACCAATCTTCATACAGTCTCCTGTGGGTGTGATTTAGGGTATTGCTTCAGTTTTGAGTTAAAACTAAACCGTGGAGCATAGGTGATTAAGCCTTGAGTTTCAATAAAAACCGCAAATACCTTGTAGCGAGCGTGGGTGTATTGTTGGAGCCGGATTTTATTTCGAGCGGATGCCCGTGGCTTGGGGCTTTCGGCGTTGGTTATGAGGCAGTGATTGATGCACTTAAGAAAGAGAATAAAACGTTTGCTGTGTATGACGGGTGCTGATAGCATTCAACTATGGTGCTCAGGTGTTACTGAGTGTGCTTGAGCGACATATCCCTTGGCATAACATTAGAGCAATATGAGTCCAACAATTTTTGGTTAGAACCCGTTATCGAACTCGCCCAGAATTTTGGCTTATCTGCCCAGGAATTGCGAGAAGCATACAGATTAGTTAGTTCACACGAACAGGATATTAAAGATGCTTGGCACAAACATTTCCCCGGTTGAGATTTCCGGGGTTTCAAAACATGGTTTCTGGCTGTTGCTTGATGAAGAAGAGGAATTATTCGTTTCATTTTTAGAGTTTCCCTGGTTCCGTAAAGCACCCGTAGAAGCCCTGTTTGAGATCGATCGCCCCCAGCCGTATCATCTATATTGGCCGCAGTTAGATGTTGATTTACATATTGATTCAATTCGTCATCCAGAGCGGTTTCCGCTGGTTTCACGAGCAGCNNGCCGAAGGGCTTATTTTTGCCGTGGTAGATCACACTATAGAGCACGGCAAAGTGCTGTGTTTTTTACGTTATGTTAAGGATAAGCACGGCTTGAAAAAAGTGGCGACGGAACAGGCCAATGCTTTCCTGAGACAACATCATCCCGAGTACCTGCATTATTCGCCGGTTTTGGATGCGCATTTACATGCGGTAGCCTTGGAGAGAATTGTTAAGCATCATAGGCCTAAGCTCCGCCTGCAACAGATTATGCAGGCAAACAGACACGATGCCGTGGAGCGCGACTTGTTTCAGCTTTGCGGGTTATTGCAGCAACGCGGTCTGGATTTAACGCACACGGGCATTACCGGCTCGATACTGATAGGTGTGCAGCAAGAACAATCGGATATAGACCTGGTTTGTTACGGCAGGGCTGTTTTTCATCAATGCCGAGTGATTGTCCGCGATCTTATCGGACAAGGGTTGTTGCAGGACTTGAATGAGCAGGATTGGCAGGCATCCTACCAACGCCGATCCTGTGAATTGAGTTATGCCGATTATGTCTGGCATGAGCGGCGTAAATGGAACAAGGCCGTCATTAACGGACGCAAATTCGATTTGAATTTCATTGATGATACGGCGCGTGCTGATGCGGCAGCTTATCAAAAATGCGGCGCTGTTTCCTTGCAATGCAGGATTATCGACGATACCCAGGCCTTCGATTATCCGGCGGAATTTAAAATAGATCATGAGCAGTTCAATTCTGTAGTGAGCTTCACCGCAACCTATACGGGACAAGCGGTTGTGGGTGAAACTGTGGAAGTGTCGGGGATAGCGGAACAAACAGCGCAAGGCGTCAAGCGTATCGTGGTTGGTTCCAGTCGTGAAGCGCACGGCGAATATATCAAGGTGATCCGTGCTTAAGCTCAGCGATTTTGCCGCCGTTATTTTCGATATGGACGGCCTGGTTCTGGATACCGAGCCCACTTACTTTATTGCCTGGCAGCGGGCGGCCAAAGCGATGGGTTATACGTTGTCCGACGCTTTTTTCCGGTCGCTGTCCGGGCTGCATTATCAAGCTGTGGAGCAAAAACTGAGGACTGAGTGCGGCGCTGATTTTGACCTGCAAACATTTAACCGCTTAAGCGGCGCTTGTTGGCACGAGCATGTCAATGCCCACGGCATTAACACCCGGCCCGGTTTTACTGAGCTGCTGGCATTTATCATTGAGCTGCAAATCCCTTATTGTCTGGCGACCAACAGCAGCGCCGTCAATGCTTATGAATGCCTGGAACTGGCTGGCATAGCCGATGTTTTTGCAACGATCATCAGCCGCGATGATGTGCCGTGCGGCAAGCCCGAGCCGGATATTTTCTTGAAAGCGGCATCTGTGCTTGATGTGCCTATCGGCCGGTGTCTGGTGCTGGAAGATTCTCATGCCGGTATTGTCGCTGCAAGCAGGGCAGGTGCTTATTCGGTATTGGTGCCGTCTACAGCGCCAGTCGAACCGCTAGCCGTCGCGCTTTGCGATTTGATGGCGGCGGATCTGGCTCAACTTATTGCCCGGTAACTCGGAATGGTGTGACGACTCAAAATTTAGGGGCAGGGCTACCAACAGCTATATATCTTTTAACAGCCGGTTTTGTTTGGAAGTCTCCATCAATTGCCGGAAATTATTGACAGCATTCATAAACAACCGCTCCTGGCTGATGTCCGGTAAATGGTGCTGACCGCACTGTTCCAGCGCGTTAATCACATAAGCGATGGTGAGCAGGTTGACGTCGACGGCGGGCTGATAAACCTCGTCCCGATCATCCTGGTTTTTAAACTCGACAATAATATGGCTGGCGATGAGCGTTACCAAAATCGGCTGAATAATGGCGATGGGAATCACCAGACGGGTCGCTATTTCGGCGGCAGTTAACGGGTTATTGAGGTGACTGAAATGCTTGATAATCAAATGGGTAATTTGCAGGGCAATGACTTTTTTCAGCGATAAACTTAAATCGGAATAGCGGTTATTGTTGCGATAGATCTCGTAATTCTGTAGAAAAAAAGCCATCTCACAACCGAACAGGACGACCATCCAGCCGGTTTGCAGCCAGACTACGAATAAGGGTAACGCGGCAAAACTGCCGTAAATGGCATTATAGCTGGATGCGCCTATCTGTAGGCTGAGGTAAGCCCACTGCAACAAATGATACATAACGCCGGTGACTATGCCGGCAATAATGCCCGCCCGGACATTGATTTTATGGTTAGGCATGAAAATAAAGGTGAAGGAAAATAGCCCTATCATCAGCAGCAACGGCAACAAGCCCAATGCTTTAATGACCAGCCAGACGCCGTAATCCGACAATTGTATGACAGTCATTAGCCAAGTCACCTTGGTGTTCAAAAAGACCGTAATACTGCCGGACGCGATTAATAGCACCGGGGCCAACAGCATCAGCGATAAATAATCACTGAATTTACGGCTTAATGTCCGGCCTTGGTCTATTTTCCAGATGGCGTTGAAGGACTCTTCGATATTACCGATCACGTTGGCAACCGTCCAAAATAGTACCACCGTGCCTATCCCTGCAACTACCCCGCCTTTAGTGCTGTCCAGCAGATTTTGGGCAAAACTGATCAGCTGTAGCACCAGCGTGTCTTGCTCCGGCGCCTGTTCCAGCAAACGTTGTTCCAGCATTTTTTCAAAACCGAAGCCTTTAGCGACGCCGAATAGCATGGCGATGACCGGCACTATCGACAACAGGCTGTACAGCGTTAGCGCCGATGCCCTTAGCGGACACAGGTCGCGGGAAAAATCCTGGGCGGCCAAGAGCGCTATTTTTAGCGATTTGATGATGGACGCTTTAACCGGCGGCAGTTTTTGCTCGTGCAACAGCCATAGATCTTCTTTAACAAAACGCTTGATGTTAAGTCCCATAATCTGGCCTTATGCTGTTGAGAAGGATGGTTTTTAGGTTACTCATCTGTGTCTGCCGGTTGCGAATGAAGATCGGACAATACCTGCCGCGCCCTATTATCCGCGCCGGAAGGTAGTTTTTCCGGCCTATTGTTGATCCATGCCGCTATGTCTTTCCAGGCCGTAGGCGCTTGCAAGTCGCGCAACAACATGTGATAACCCTGACTGTAAAAGGCTACGGTTTTTTCCGTCGTCTCTGTGGCGAGAAATTTTTGTAAAAAGGCGTAGGTGGGCGGCTTGGGGATAATTTCGTCTTTCTCGCCATACAACATTAAGGTTTTTGCGCGCAACTGCGTGGCGCTGTTAAATGCCGCATCCATCAAATCGGCCAATCCGTAGACGGTTTCTACGCGAGTCCCCTTGATAACCCAGGGGTCGCGACCTAAAGCGCGGAGCATTTCAATATTATCCGAAGGCATGACCTTTACGCCTTTGCCGGTCAATGTCAGCCAGGGCAGGCTATGCGCCAGCGTCCACAGCAAGCCGGTTTGATACCAGGGCATGGTTTCCCTGGCCCATAGCGCCGGAGCGACCAGAATAATACCCGCTACCTCCGGCATTTTGGCCAGACTCATGGCGTTTATAATAACCGCGCCGCCCATGCTTTCGCCCAGCAGATAAACGGGGCGATCCGGGTAACGCTGCTTTACCAGTCGCACCAGCGTGTTTAGATCGTCAATATAGGCGGCTTCTCCCGCCCATAAGCCCCGTTTGGGCGATGCGCCAAAGCCGCGTTGATCATAAGCGTAACAGGCGATGCCCTGCTGGCTGAAATACTCGCCCGGCTGCTGAAAAAACCGGCTGTAATCGTTAAAGCCGTGCAGCGCTATCAATACCGCATGAGGATAGGTTTTAGGCAGCCAATGACGTAACGGCAGGTTTATGCCGTCTTCGGTCAAAAAATTATTTTCGCTTAGCCTTGCGGCATTGCTTTTCGCACCCGGCGGATAAGTCATCGGCATGCAGCCGGTTAGGGCGACCATTAGCAGTGCGGCGATTATCTGGTATGGCGGATTCATGGATTAACCGGCTTTATAGCCACTGGTATTATGGGCAACCCAGCGTTCACCTTCGGTTACCAAGCGTTCTTTTTTCCAAAACGGCACCGTTGATTTCAAGGCTTCCATGATATAGCGCGTGGCGTCAAATGCATCGCCGCGATGGGATGACCACACGGCGACCAGCACTATCGACTCATGAGGCAAAATATCGCCCACCCGGTGTATGACTAAACTATCGATAACAGGCCATAGACTCTGCGCTTCGGTAACAATTTTTTCCAACTGCTTTTCAGTCATGCCGGGATAATAGTCCAGGGTCATGCCGGTAACGCCGACGCCGTCATTGAAGTCGCGCATCGTACCTATAAAAATGCTACTCGCCCCTGCCGCGCCGATATTAGCGGTTCTTGCATTTTGATAGGCCTGGATTTCCTGATACGGGTCAAATGCCCGGTCGGTGATTTTTACGGTCATCGTCAGCCGCCGGTAACGGGGGGGAAAAAAGCCACGACATCGCCGTCGTTTACCATGTCATCGAATTCAACGTATTCCATATTGACGGCGGCCAGGGTGTTGCCTGGCAATGCTGTATCTGCATTCACATGCGTCCAGACTTCTTTGACCGTCAATAAACAGGTATAGGTCAGGTCGTCTTCCGAACGCCCCACATGATCTTTTAAACTGGCAAAATAAAACACTTTAATTGACATAATGGTTCACCGGGCAAGAAAAAAGGAGATAATAAAGCACTATGCACGCGACGACACTAATTTTTCACCACTCATGACCCATACACCGCATTTTAATCAGTCCGGCGAAGCCCACATGGTCGATGTCGGCGCCAAAGCTATCACGCAACGCACAGCTGTCACCGAAGGCTACATTGAAATGCGTCCGGAAACGCTACAGATCATTATTGCCGGTGAGCATAAAAAAGGCGATGTGCTGGCTGTCGCGAGAATTGCCGGAATTATGGCCAGTAAGAAAACGGCGGACTTGATTCCGCTTTGTCATCCCCTGCCGATCACGCATGTAGAAATAGCTTTAAGTGCCGAAACCGACAAAAATCGTATACGTTGCCAATCTACGGTAAAAACCATGGGCCAGACCGGCGTGGAAATTGAAGCGCTGAACGCCACTCAAGTCGCCTTGCTTACCATTTATGACATGTGCAAAGGCGTAGACCGGGGCATGGTCATCCAGTCCGTGCGCTTGCTGGAGAAAGCGGGCGGTAAGTCGGGGCATTGGCGGCGCGATGAAGCGCTTTAAGAAAGCATAAGCATAAGGTTCGATGTGGGATAGTCGGGCAACCGGCTGCCCGGATTTGATACACTATTACATTATAAAGACAACGACAGAGACAAATATGCCGATTACATTAAAAGAGCTAGCCGATTTTTGTGATGCCCAGATTGTAGGGGGCGATTGTTCAACTTCCATTTATTCTGTAGCCGATATTACCTCGGCGCAAACAGGCCAAGTCACGCAACTAACTAACAGCCGATATGCCCAGCATATCAAAAACTCAACGGCTACCGCCTGTTTTATCGCCGACGGTTTTGCGGTGGATAATATACCTGAAAATTTGGCATTGCTGGTTTGCGCCGATCCTGAGATGAGCTTCATCAAGGCCACCGAATTATTGCACCCCGCGCGGACTTATAGTCCGCAGATTGCGCCTCAGGCCGTGCTTGACAATAATGTAACGTTGGGCGATGACGTCTATATCGGCCCTTACGCAGTGGTAGGCGAAAACGCCCGCATAGGCAATGGCAGTACCCTGCTGGCTGGCGCTTACCTGGGTAAAAATGTAACCGTTGGGGAAAATTGCCGGATTTATCCCTACGCTGTAATCTACGATGATGTGGTTCTGGGGAATAATGTCATCATCCATTCGGGAGCGATTATCGGCGCCGACGGCTTCGGCTACAAATTCAGAAATAACCGGCATGTAAAGGTGCCCCAAGTCGGCAATGTGGTTATTGACGACAATGTTGAAATCGGCGCCAACACCTGTATAGACCGGGGTGCATTGGGCAGCACCGTAATCGGCGCGGGCAGTAAAATAGATAATTTGGTGCAGGTCGGCCACAACAACAAGGTCGGCAAAAACGTGATCATGTGCGGATTAACCGGCGTGTCCGGTTCCTGCAACATTGAAGACTACGCCATATTGGCCGGGAGTTCCGGGATTGCCGATCATGTGACTATCGGCGCCGGTGCCGTGGTTATGGCGCGTTCCGGCGTGGCGGGCGATGTCAAGCCGGGTGCCCAGGTTTTCGGTAGTCCGGCAAAAGACAAGAAGACCGCATATAAGGAGCAGATCGCCATCAGCAAGCTGCCGGAACTGCTGAAAAAGGTAAAGTTGCTGGAGGAAAAAATCCAGGCGCTGGAAAAAATATCAGGCTAAATAAATCGCTTTCGTTAGAACAATATGACGAATAACCTAGTAATATAGTAAACTATAACCATCAATAAACGGTTCAGAACGATGACAGCAACAGACAACGTACACCCGCATGAAATCCATAAATTCGGTTCGATGGCTGAACTGTGGTGGGACGCTCAGGGTGAATTTAAAACCTTGCATGACATTAACCCGCTACGCATCGAATTTATCGAGCGATATGCAGATATAGCCGGAAAGCGCATCGTTGATGTGGGCTGCGGCGGCGGTATTTTAACCGAAGGTCTGGCTAAACGCGGCGCTGATGCCTTAGGTATAGACCTCAGTGCGGAGCTGATTGATATTGCCGATTTGCATGGACTGGAGTCGGGCGTGAACGCGCATTATCAAAAAATCAGCGTCGAATCATTGGCAAAGCAGCAGCCCGCCAGTTTCGACCATGTTACTTGTATGGAAATGCTGGAACATGTGCCCGATCCCGGCTCCATCATTGCCGCTTGCGCGACGCTGGTCAAGCCCGGCGGCAGCGTGTTTTTTTCCACGCTTAACCGTAAACCCAAGGCCTATTTGTTGGCCATTGTTGCTGCAGAACATGTTTTGCGCATGCTGCCTAAAGGTACGCATGATTACAAAACCTTTATCAAACCTTCCGAACTTAGCCGCTCGGCGCGGGCGGCAGGCCTTGAGCTACAGGGCATGGTAGGGATTGAATACAACCCGTTTAACAAACGCTTCAACCTGGGCAAAGACATAGCTGTCAATTACATCGCGGCTTACAAACGCCCCGAGTAAAGGCGCTGATGCACTGATAGAGTCTCCCGAACAACTGGCAACCTGGATAGCTTCAGCATTATGTCATTAAAAAATCACGTTATTTTAATCACCGGTGCAGGCGGTGGCCTAGGTGGCACAGCAGCCTTAACACTGGCCAAAAACGGCGCGCACATCATCTTGCTGGACAAAAACATTGCCAAGCTGGAAGTGGTTTACGATGCCATTGTGGCGGCAAACGCGCCGACGCCGGTTATTTATCCGTTTGATCTGGCCGGAGCCAATGAAAACGACTATCAGGAATTGGCGAATAAAATCGACGCCGAATACGGCGCTTTGCAAGGCCTGTTGCATTCGGCTGTGGAATTCAGTTCGTTTACGCCTATCTCCCAATTCGGCACCAAGGAATGGGGGCATACTTTAAACGTTAACCTGAATGCGCCGTTTCTATTAACGCGGATGCTGTTGCCGGTTTTGGAAAAGAGTCCGCAGTCCTCCATCGTGTTCACCTCCGATTCTTCCGCCAGGAACGCCCACGCCTACTTCGGCGCTTATGGCGTGTCCAAAATAGCGATGGAAGGCTTGGCTAAGATACTGGCTGAAGAACTGGAAGCTGCCGGTAAAATCCGGGTCAATACCTTGATACCCGGCGCTATCGATTCGCCGTTAAGAAAACGTGCTTATCCTGCGGAAGATAAAGCAAAGTTGCCTGACATGGCATCGTTAGCCCCGGCTTATTTGTATTTATTTGGCCCGCAAAGCCTGGGCGTAACTGGTCAGGCGATTGACGCCCGAACCTTTCATTTATAACACTTTAATTATGGCAGAACGAGAAAGCATTATTTTAACCAGGGATGTCAACATAGTCACCATCCCTGACGGCACTCCCGACACCTTAAGCAAAGGCGCATCGGTGACCTTGCACCAGTCGCTGGGCAATAACTATACGGTAATCACCGAATACGGCCACATGGTGCGTATTGCGGGTGTCGATGCCGACGCCTTAGGCATGGAGCCGCATGAACTGCATACGCTGGTATCGGAAACCAGTCCTGAAGCGGTGGAAAAAAACTGCTGGGAAGTCATGAAAACCGTTTATGACCCGGAAATCCCAGTGAACATTGTTGACCTGGGTCTGGTTTATTACTGTAACGTAAAGCCAATAGGCGACCATAGCAATGCCGTCCATATCATGATGACGCTGACAGCGCCCGGCTGCGGCATGGGGCCGGTAATCCAGGGCGATGTGGAAAAATGTATCCGTGCCTTACCGGGCGTCGCCAGCGTCGATGTTGAAGTTGTGCTCGATCCGCCCTGGTCGCGGGAAATGATGTCGGAAGTCGCGCAGTTGCAGTTGGGGTTGTATTAGCTGAATGCGGGTTCCCAAGCCCCAGCTTATACTGGCGCCCAGGAACGAACAGTTAGGTATTTTGTATGTCCCAGATAATGGTGTCGGAACTGAAATCCTGCTCATGAGGCCAAGCAATCCCATAATGAGCTGGGCGTACCAGATGAAAATAAGACTCATCGGCAAGCTCTTTGAATGCGCTGCCTTTCAGATAGGGTTTGACATCAAAAATACCTGAAATGCCGCTGCTGGTCAGTATTTCGATTCTATAATCGTCAAGAGGAATGGCTTTTTCAATCTTATCCATATAAGGTTCCAATTATCGTAGCGGATCAATCTTAAACACAGGCTCGCCCGCAACGGCCAGCTTCCAGTCCATCAGCAAGTCTTCCCTGTGTATCTCAATCCATGCCTGTACCAGTTTTAGTCGTAGGTCGGGTNNCGCTAACCCGACCTAGTGTGCCCAGCATGGGCTAAAACTTGTTATCTGAAAGGAGATAACCGGAGATAGTAACGACAACCGTAGCGAAACCGCAAGGGGGAAGCCGTGAGGTCAGCCTGAAAGAAGCGGATAGCAAAAGCACGACCGTATGAACAAGAACAAGCAGCGAGGCCGGGTGTGGGCGATGAGTGTGCTAGGGAACACGAAATCCAACCGTTACCGAAAGACGCATCAGGTAGAGCTTGGCGGCACGGGCAGAAAGTTTTAGCACCTTACCTGGGGAGAACTCCCGAATGAGAGTTCGGGAGAAGTCAGCAGAAGCCGTATTAGCGATGAAGTTCTGGAAACAGGATGGAGCGAAGGGCTGAAGAACCAAAAGACAGACCGTTTTAAACATCTCCAAGAGATGGCGAGCAGTATTCCGAAACAGGCGAACGTTGCAACTGCGGCAGCTATTCGCGCGGGTGGTCACGAGTGATGGGTGGATTCCCAATCATAAACGGAGATCAGGGGATGCGAGCTACAACTTGGGCGAAGGAGAAATAGAAGGTGCTGAATGAAAATGTGATGGAAATTGTCCTAAACCGGGAAAATTTAATGAAAGCTTACAAACGAGTGAAAGCCAAAAAAGGCGCGCCCGGCGTAGACGGAATGAGCATAGAAAGCTTCATGAGCCATGCCAAAGAGCATTGGCCTGTGATAGCGGAAAAGCTTAAAACCGCCGAATACCAACCGGGAGCGACGCGCGGCGTGTCAATTCCGAAAGCGCAAGGTGGAGAACGAATCCTGGGCATCCCGAATGTACAGGATAGAGTCATCCAACAAGCGCTAAGCCAAGTGCTGAGTCCGGTCTTCGAAGCTGAATTTAGTGATTATAGCTACGGATATAGACCGATGCGAGGAGCGCATGATGCAATTAGAACGGCCAGTCGTTATGTTGCAGAGGGGAAAACTTGGGTAGTTGACATCGACATTAGCGCGTTTTTCGATGAAGTCAATCATGACCTCCTGATGGCGAAAATAAGCCGGAAGGTCAGAGATAAACTAGTGCTGAAATTGATAGGCAAATACCTAAGAGCGCCGATGGAATAAGGGGGTCAAAAGATC
>PMJA01000186.1 GCA_003158415.1 Methylobacter sp. | reverse complement strand
GGCCATAGCCGCCCCTACCGCAAATAAACCGCCGCCAATTCCTGTTGAAGCGACCCTACCCGGCTCGACTGCAAGTAAACCGGCAGCGGCGTCGTCCGGGGCGGTTAAGGACGAGGGTTTTGAAAGCGAGCCGGAAGAGTCGCTTGAGGTTGTTACGGTTGAGCGTGTCAGCGTTGATAAGGGCGAAAACCGTTTACATATCAACGTGCCGTTTATCCGGGCCTGGCGCATGATGGGCAAAGCATTAAGCCGAAAAGCTATTGAAGTGACCGGACGCAATCAGGACGCAGGACTGTTTACTGTTCAGTATGACCCTGATGAGCATGCTGTAAAGGAGCCATCATACCTGGATGAGCTTGAGTCACTGTTTAGTGACATGCAAGGCAATGATAAAACCTATCTAATCAAGCTGGAAAAAATTAATCAGCAAATAGACATTATTGTTATTGATAAAGATCAAAAGCCGCTGTCTGATGCCGCCAGTTTTAAATTACTGACCCTGTTGCAAGAAACAATGAAAGCAGATTTGGCTCATAAGGCAACGTCCACCAATAAAAGTCCGAAGGAGTAGATTGGGTTTAGCGATAGCGAACCCGACAGCTTAGCGATATGCACGAAATAACTTATGGTTTAAANNGGAAGGAGAGGGAGTAAGATGTCGGCCATCGCTAACCTGACCTACCGGATTAACTTAAATAACCCACACTAACTGCCTTCTCACATGTTAAAAATTCCTGGAACCTCTGCCTTATCTGACTTTCGCGCAAAAAAACTACTGGCCCAATTACAAGCTGTAGAGCCGACTATCACAACTGTTTCCGCGCAGTTTATACACTTTGTCGATGTAAACAGCGACTTGAATGCGGATCAAACCGCCCTCTTAAGCCAGCTATTGTCTTATGGTTCTTTACAGCCAGTGACGGAGTGTCAGGGCGAATTTTTATTGGTTGTGCCTCGCTCAGGCACGCTGTCACCCTGGTCGAGTAAGGCGACAGAAATCGCCCTGCGTTGCGGCTTGTCTGCAGTTAAGCGTATAGAACGCGGCATTCAATACGCGCTGACTGCCCATGCGCCGTTATCACCGGCGACCAAAACACAGCTGTCGGCATTGCTGCACGACCGCATGACCCAAACGGTTTTGACCGGCGATGTCGTGCCGGATTTGTTTGCCCAACATTCACCGCTACCCTTACTTCGTATCGACCTCATCGGACAAGGTCGCAATGCGCTGGTTAAGGCGAATACCGAATTGGGCATGGCCTTATCGGATGATGAAATCGATTATTTAACCGACGGCTTTCAAGCCCTAGGCAGAAATCCGACCGATGTTGAATTGATGATGTTCGCGCAAGCCAATTCTGAGCATTGCCGCCATAAAATTTTCAATGCCGACTGGACGATAGACGGCATAGAACAGGCCCAATCTTTATTCGGCATGATACGCAACACCGCCGACAAAAGCCCGGCAGGCATTTTATCGGCTTACCATGATAATGCTTCTGTCGCCGTCGGCTCTAAAGCACAGGTTTTTATTCGTAATGCGCACACCGGTGAATACGGCTATGTTGAAGAAGAAGCGCATTTGCTGATGAAGGTTGAAACCCATAATCATCCTACCGCCATTTCCCCGTTCCCAGGGGCTGCTACCGGCTCGGGCGGTGAAATTCGCGATGAAGGCGCAACCGGCCGAGGTTCTGCAACTAAAGCGGGGTTAACCGGATTTTCCGTGTCACATTTGAAAGTCCCCGGATTTCCTCAGCCCTGGGAGCAAGAAAACGGCAAACCGGAGCGTATTGCCTCGGCTTTGGCAATTATGCTGGAAGGCCCGTTGGGCGGCGCAGCCTTTAATAATGAATTCGGCAGGCCCAATCTGACCGGGTATTTTCGCAGTTTTGAGCAAGCCGCGCCCGGCAGCAGCGGCAATGAGTTTAAGGGTTATCACAAACCGATTATGATCGCAGGCGGCATGGGCAACATCCGCCCGATGCTGATCGATAAACACCCGATACCCGCGGGATCATTAATCATCATCTTAGGCGGCCCGGCCATGCTCATTGGTTTGGGCGGCGGCGCGGCGTCGTCGCAGGCCTCTGGCGCAGGCTGCGAGAACCTGGATTTTGCCTCGGTGCAACGCGAAAATCCGGAAATGGAACGCCGTTGTCAGGAAGTTATCAACCATTGCAACTCCTTGGGTGACGATACGCCGATTATTTCCATACATGACATCGGCGCAGGCGGCTTGTCCAATGCCGTGCCGGAAATCATTCATGACTGCGAGCGCGGTGGCCGCTTTGAACTGCGGCATGTACACAATGCCGACCCCGGCATGTCGCCCATGCAAATCTGGTGCAATGAAGCGCAAGAGCGTTATGTGGTGGCAATCAAACCGGAATCGCTGGAGCTGTTTCGCTCTTTTTGCGAGCGGGAACATTGTTTATATGCGGTCATCGGCGAGGCCACACAAGCAGAACATCTGGTGCTCAATGACGCCTTATTGGGCGATAAGCCGGTTGATATTCCGATGTCACTGTTATTCGGCAAACCGCCGAAAATGCACCGGAACGTCAAACATGTTAAACCAAAAACACGGGCTCTGGATATTAGCGGGATTGATATAAAAGAAGCCGTACAGCGGGTATTGTCTTTTCCTGCGGTGGCTGATAAAAGCTTTTTGATCCATATCGGCGACCGCTCTGTAACGGGACTGGTGGCGCGCGACCAAATGGTCGGCCCCTGGCAAGTACCGGTGGCCGATGTTGCCGTCACCGCATCCGGCTTTTATGCCCTGACTGGCGAGGCGATGGCGATGGGCGAACGCTCCCCCATTGCGGTGATTAACGGCCCGGCATCAGGTCGTATGGCGATAGGCGAAGCATTAACCAATCTCGCGGCCGCCCGCATTGAATCACTCGCTAAAATTAAAATTTCCGCTAACTGGATGGCGGCGGCGGGTTTTCAAGGTGAAGATGCAGTGCTGTTTGACACCGTTAAAGCGGTCGGGATGGAATTATGCCCGGAGCTGGGCATTGCCATACCGGTAGGCAAAGATTCCTTGTCAATGAAAACCGTGTGGACAGATAACGGCAGTGAAAAAACCATGACCGCGCCGTTGTCGTTGGTGGTTACCGCATTTGCCCCGGTTATTGATGCCAGCAAAACCCTGACGCCGCAGTTGCGTGATGTTGAAAACAGCGTATTGATTTTAATTGATTTGGGCGCGGGTAAAAATCGCCTGGGCGCTTCGGTGTTGGCGCAGGTTTACAATCAGATGGGGGATGATTGCCCCGATTTGGACGATCCGAAATTATTAAAAGCATTCTTTAACGCCATTCAGACACTGAATAGCCAGGGTAAATTACTAGCCTATCATGACCGCTCTGACGGCGGATTATTGACCGCAGTGTCCGAAATGATGTTTGCCGGCCGGTTGGGCGCTTCCTTATCACTCGATAATCTGGGCGACAATGCCTTGTCGGCATTGTTTAATGAAGAGCTGGGGGCGGTATTGCAAATTCGCGCCAACGATAGTGAGCATGTTATCGATTTATTAAATCAATCGGGATTAAGCGGTTGCACTTATATCATAGGCAAGGTGCAAAAAGAACCGCACCTAAATATTAGTTTTGAAGGAATCCCAGCTTATTCCGCCAGCCGCGCCGAATTGCAAACTATCTGGTCTGAAGTCAGCTACCGGATGCAGGCGCTGCGTGATAATCCCGATTGCGCCAAACAACAGTTTGAGCGTATCGCAGACGATAACGATCCGGGCTTACATGCAGCCTTAACTTTTGATGTCAATGAGGATGTCACCGCGCCATTTTTAGCGGCGTCCAGACCCAAAGTGGCTATCTTGCGCGAGCAAGGCGTGAACGGTCATGTAGAAATGGCGGCGGCGTTTGACCGTGCCGGGTTTACCAGTATAGATGTACATATAACCGATATTATTCATGGTCGGGTGAGTTTACGTGATTTTACAGGACTAGTCGCCTGCGGTGGTTTTTCTTATGGCGATGTCCTGGGCGCAGGCGGCGGCTGGGCCAAATCCATACTTTTTAACCCACGCGCACGGGATGAATTCGCGGCATTTTTTCAACGCACGGATACCTTCGGCCTGGGGGTTTGTAACGGTTGCCAGATGATGTCGGGATTAAAGGAAATCATTCCGGGAGCCGAACATTGGCCGCGCTTTTTACGTAATACGTCCGAACAATTTGAAGCGCGGGTCGCCATGGTGGAAGTACAAAAATCACCTTCCATTTTCTTTGCCGGTATGGAAGGTTCCAGAATGCCGGTTGCCATCGCCCACGGTGAAGGCCGCGCCGAGTTTACTTTCGACCCTCAGACGGCTTTCGATGCGCAAACCGTCGTCTTGTGTTATGTTAATAACTACGACGCTATCACAATGGACTACCCGGCCAACCCCAATGGCTCGCCTTTCGGCATTACCGGCTTAACCACTGGCGATGGGCGTTTTACCATTATGATGCCCCATCCTGAGCGTTGTTTTAGAACCTTGCAAAATTCATGGCACCCTGATGACTGGAGCGAGTATGGCGCGTGGATGCGTATGTTTAGAAACGCCAAAGTTTGGAGTCTAGGCTTAGTATGAAAACGCCTATGAGCAAGTTGCTCTAGTTTTGTCCCTATTCAAATTGTTGGCAGGATGACGAATGATTTTAACAACTTATCAAAAAACGCTCTACGGCTTAGCCCTGATCGGAATAGTTCTCATGATAACTATTCCCCATGTGGTGATAGAATTATTGACAGAGATTCTCCACCTCATTTTTGAGTTATTGTTTGAGGTGGCCGATATTTCGTTCGAGTGGATTGAGACCCTCTTCGATCATATCGTCGAACACTTATTCCACACAGAACTCCACGACACTCAGGTCATCGTTTTTTATACGTTGATGGCCCTGATTGCGTACCCGCTATATTATTTGGGTCGCAAATTGCTACGGTTTTTTTTCCGGTTAAAAGAAAACTTACCTGCAATAGTGGCGCGATACAAAGCTCGCGTTATCCTTTTTTGGCAGGATATTGTTTTTTATTGGCAGGACTTGTCTTTAATCGATAAAATCAAATGGATAGCCATGGCGGCCAGCGCCGTTTACCTGGCTTCTTTTCTGGTTATATGATTGACGGCTGCCCGCTTAGCAAATTATTGTTGTATAAAGCAGCGTATCGGTGGTCACTTTGCCTAAGCTTTTTAGAATTATTAGCCTCCAAATAACACGAACACCTAGGATAGTCCGTTGCAAACCAAAGCCATCATTTTAATTCTTCCACTGTTTATCATGCTGGGGTGTTCTGTGAATACTGGGCAAACAAACAAAGAAATACAAAGTCAGGTCAAAAAGCTGCTGTCTGAAATGACGCTGGAAGAAAAAGTAGGGCAGATGACCCAGATTGATTTCTCTGTT
Source organism: Methylobacter sp. (assembly GCA_003158415.1). Classification (GTDB taxonomy): domain Bacteria; phylum Pseudomonadota; class Gammaproteobacteria; order Methylococcales; family Methylomonadaceae; genus Methylobacter_C. Next base: position 7,252 of record PMJA01000186.1, on the reverse strand, counting down.
ATTGCCGCTGCTGAAGGACAACAGACTGATGACCTCATTGATCAGGCCAAGCTGGAGGATGCCCTATTAACACACCATGTGGGTTCCATTCTTAATGCGCCGTCTACACCGAACAACAAAGCTCAACCGATAGCAACTTGGCGAAAAATAATACAGTCAGTGCAGGCAATGGCGGCAAAGTCGCGCTTAAAAATCCCGGTTATCTATGGTATAGACGCCATACATGGTGCCACTTACACGCAAGGCTCTGTTTTATTTCCGCAAGCCATTAACATGGCTGCGACCTTCAATGCCGACTTGAGCTTCAAGGAAGGCGAAATTACCGCCAGGGAGCTACGCGCCTCCGGGCTGCAATGGAATTTTTCGCCGGTGATGGATCTGGGCCGTCAACCGCTGTGGCCGCGCTTGTGGGAAACCTACGGGGAAGATGTGCATCTGGCTACCGTTTTGGGGACGTCTTATATCAAAGGCCATCAAGGCGATGATTTTTCCGCGCCCGATAAGGCGCTCACTTGCTTGAAACATTATGTGGGTTACAGCTTTCCCATTAACGGTAAAGACCGGACGCCTGCCTGGATAGGAGACAGGATGTTGCGTGAATATTTTCTGCCCACTTTTGAAGCGGGCGTAAAAGCCGGAGCGCCGACGGTTATGGTAAACTCGGCGGAAGTTGACGGTATTCCGGGACACGCCAACCATCATTATTTGACCACCATTTTGCGCGATGAAATGGGCTTTAAAGGTTTTACCGTGTCCGACTGGGAAGACATTAAGCGTCTTTATACGCGCGATAAATTAGCCGCCAACGAAAAAGAAGCGGTAAAAATTGCGGTGATGGCGGGCATAGACATGAGCATGGTGCCCTTTGACTTTTCTTTTTATAATTTATTGATCGAATTGGTCAACTCAGGAGATGTGCCTCTATCCCGGATTGATGAAGCGGTGTCCAGGATACTGACTGTAAAATATCGGGCCGGTTTATTCGACCCGACTGCGCAGGTGTTGCCTGTAGAAGGAAATTTTGCCCGCGCTGAAGATATAGAAACCAATCGCCAAGCGGCCAGGGAATCCATCGTGCTGGCAAAAAATGCCAACAATATCCTGCCGCTAAAAAAAGACGCCAATATTTTGGTAACCGGGCCTACCGCAAATCTATTAAGTGTGTTGAATGGCGGCTGGACTATTACCTGGCAAGGCGATCAAGAAAGCTTATATCCCCAAGATAAATTAACGATTTTTAAAGCCCTGCAAAAAAAGTCATCGGGCAAAGTGACTTACGTCGGAGGGAATTCATTTACCGACGGGATTGACAGTCAAAAAGCCGTTGAGGAGGCACAAAACCACGACGTTATCGTACTGTGTCTGGGTGAGAAACCTTATACCGAAACAGTAGGCAATATCGACTCGTTAAATCTCGACCAAACTCAGATTAAGCTGGCCAATGCCATGATAGCAACTGGAAAACCGGTCATTCTGGTCACACTGGGCGGTCGCCCGCGTATTATTACGTCTATCGCCGAACAGGCTGCTGGCGTTATTTTAGGCTTCTTACCCGGCATGGAGGGAGGCGAGGCCATTGCCGATATTTTATACGGCAACTATAACCCCAATGGCAAACTGCCGATTTCCTATCCGCGTAACATCAACGATAGCGTACTGTACGATCATAAACCCATCGAATCCTATGAAGCTAATGCTTATCATCCCTTATATCCGTTTGGCCACGGCTTAAGTTATACGACTTTTCAAACCAGCGGTTTAACGGTAGAAAAAGACCATATCAAAATGGGCGAAAACATCAACATTTCCGTTAACGTTAAAAACATGGGATCGTTAACCGGCAAGGAAACGGTGTTGGTTTATTTAAACGATGTCGCAGCCTCTGTAACCCGGCCCAACAAACAATTAAAAGCCTTTAAGAAAATCGAGCTGGCTCCCGGCCAAATTGAGAACTTAAGTTTTACCTTAACGCCTTACGATTTGTCATTTATAGGCGTTGATCTTAAGCGGATTGTAGAACCGGGGGATTTTAAAGTGATGGTCGGCAATGAAACCGTTTTGTTCTCGTTAACGAAACCCTAGGCAAGGTTTAAATGACTCCTATAAGCGACACAAAAAATTCACTGGGCCGCTCTGATAAAAATCCTTATGTCGGCTCGTTAAGCTTGTTAACGTCGCTGTTTTTTATCTGGGGATTTATCACCTGTTTGAATGATATTTTGATTCCGCATTTGAAATCGGTATTTACCCTGAACTACACGCAAGCCATGCTGGTTCAGTTTTGTTTTTTTACCGCCTATTTTGTTGTTTCAATTCCCAGCGGCTATTTAGTTGAAAAAATCGATTATAAAGGCGGAATCATCGCCGGACTATCACTAGCGGGCATAGGCTGTTTGCTGTTTTACCCGGCCGCAAGTTTGCACTCGTATCCTTTATTTTTAGCGGCCTTGTTTGTTTTGGCATCCGGGATTTGCCTTTTACAGGTTGCCGCAAATCCATATATCACCCTGCTAGGAAAACCGGAAACCGCCTCAAGTCGGCTAACAATGACGCAAGCATTTAATTCCCTGGGGACGACTATCGCCCCCTATTTCGGCGCGCTCCTGATACTGTCTACGGCGGTTAAAAGCGCAGCAGAAGTTAACAAACTCAACACTGCTGAATTGTCGGCTTATCAGGCGGTTCAAGCGGCAGCCGTGCAAACCCCGTACTTGTTTCTTGCGGCGGTTTTATTTTTTATGGCGGTTGTGTTTGCCGTAATCAAATTACCTGACATTCAATCCGCTAAGCAGCCTGTAAATGCCGAGCAGCTGCTTTTCGATGATGATCATGACAGCGCCTGGGCTTATAAGCATCTCGTATTAGGTGCCATCGGTATTTTTATGTATGTCGGCGCTGAAGTTTGCATAGGCAGTTTTCTGATCAACTTTCTGGGTGAATCAACCGTTGCCGGATTGCCGGAAAAAGAAGCGGGGAAATATGTGTCGTTTTATTGGGGTGGCGCGATGATCGGGCGATTTGTCGGTGCAGCCGTCATGCAAAAAATTCAAGCCGACAAAGCGCTCACATTTAACGCCGTAATAGCGGCTGTTTTAGTGATAGCGACGATAATCGGTAGCGGTTCTGTCGTTATGTGGACAATCCTTTCCGTCGGGCTGTTTAATTCCATCCTATTTCCCACTATTTTTTCACTGGCCGTTAACGGCTTGGGAAAACACACTGGACAGGGATCGGGTATTTTATGCGCCGCAATAGTCGGAGGCGCTATCCTTCCCGTTGTGCAAGGCATTTTTGCTGACCGGATCGGCATTCAAGCGGCTTTTTTTATTCCGGTACTTTGTTATTGTTACATCGCTTATTATGGCTGGAGCGGCCACAAAATAAGGCGCTAGCACGCGCCGCTTGAAATAAGACTTCCATGTACTCAAACCATTTACGCAAAACAAACTATTAGTGTTTACCACCAAACGCCCAAACACAGCCTTTAATCAATTAAAAACTTGGACAAAACTGCATAGAAATAAATAATATTAGCTAGAAAGAAAGCCATAGTCAAAACGAGAGATTTTATGTCCATAGAATTAACCCCATAATAAAATAATCTTAATCTATTAGTTTAGACAAAAATCAATAAAAATTTCGTATAAATTTAGGGCTTCGATATAGAGAAAATGTAAAAATTTATTTTCAAAATCCAAAGCCACCGGCGTTATCTCTAAGCATTTCCAATGCGACAATTATATGAACCAATGATCCACATTCCGATTTCTATTAGACGAACCCAAGTGCCTGTAATTTTCCGGGGCTGGTAATCCCGTAAACATTAAATGCATTAATTATGCCAATTTATAGCCACATCACCAGATTGTTTCTAACCCGCGGTTACCGTCCCATTCTAGCCATTACCCAATAATTGTAGGTCTGGATTCCTTCGAAAAAATGAATCAAAACGGTGCAATTGACTACCACTCTGCACTAAAGTAATACTCCTGTGGCGTTACTGCCCACAGTTAAGGAACGTGCATGAAATAACTTCGACATCTTACTCCCTCTCCCGCCGGGAGAGGGTTGAGGTGAGGGGATTTAATACATAAGTTATTTCATGCACGTTCCTAAGCGTCGCTTGGCAACATAAACTTTTGCCGCTAGTCCCGGTTTAAGTGGATAGCCGTTGAATGTAAGCAAGGAAATAATGGGCTTTGTATATTGAGTCATGTCTGTGATAATGTATCTCGTAACCTGCTCATGTCATTGATAAAATAAAGGTTGATTTTAGAAGTTTCTATTTTTATTGGGTGTTCATAGCGTTCACATAATCAATTAAATAAGGAGGTTTTATGCAAGAACCCGCTAAATTGTTGTTAGAAAATAAAGCATGGTCTGAAGATATGGTGGCTAAAGACCCTGGCTATTTCATGAGCTTAGCCAAGGAACAAAATCCTCAGTTTTTATGGATAGGTTGCTCCGATAGTCGTGTTCCAGCCGAAACCATAATAAACGCCCAGCCAGGCGAGATTTTTGTTCATCGTAATATCGCCAATCAGGTAATTTCCACCGATTTTAATTGCCTCAGCGTTTTGCAATACGCCATTTCAGTTTTAAAAGTCAAACATGTGATTGTCTGTGGTCATTATGGCTGTGGCGGAGTTAAGGCTGCCCTGCAACCGCAAAAATCCGATTTGTTTATCGCTAATCAGTGGCTGGTACATATCAAGGATGTTTATCGCCTGAATCAAGATGAGCTTGAATTTCTGGCTATGGAGAAAAAAGTCGATAGACTGATTGAATTGAATATTATTGAACAGGTATACCGTCTGGCCCACACCCCAATCGTACAGTATGCATGGAAAACCGATCAAAAGCCTACACTTCACGGCTGGGTTTATGGTCTTGAAAATGGACTAATCAACGAATTGATTACACTTGACCATTACACTCGAATCAATCCAATTTATAAATATGCGGATTGAGTACAAATGCCCATTTTAATCTGGAGTAACAGGTAATGTCTTCGAGTGTAAAAAATTTAGTGACAAATTTACGTTCAGATTTCTCCGCGAGTATTGTCGTTTTTCTGGTGGCATTACCCTTGTGTTTAGGGGTGGCTTTGGCTTCCGGCGCACCCATGTTTGCCGGCATTATTGCAGGATTAGTGGGTGGGCTTATCGTCTCGTGGGCTAGCGGCTCGCAACTTAGCGTATCCGGTCCAGCCGCAGGGCTAACGGTGATCGTTTTCAATGCTATCGAGAGCCTGGGCGGTTATGGTGGGTTTTTGTTCAGTCTAATGCTGGCCGGTGGCTTGCAGGTATTGTTAGGCTTTTTGAAGGCTGGCGTCATTGGGGCTTTTTTTCCTGCATCGGTTGTTAACGGCATGTTAGCCGCCATCGGCATTATTTTGATCTTAAAACAGATGCCTCACGCAATGGGGTTTGATGTCAGTTTTGAGGGCGATGAAAGTTATATGCGGGAAAATGCCGAATCAAGTTTTTTTGAATTGGTGCGAGCAATTGAGGGTCTTAACCCCGGTGTCACACTTGTTAGCGTGGTGGCGTTATTAATTCTAATCTTTTGGGAATGTCGATTTATAAAGCGATTTAGTCTGTTGCGGCTGATCCCCGGCCCTTTGTTGGCGGTGGCCTGGGGTATCTGTTACAACAGTTTCGCTGTTCACCTTATGCCGGAATGGGTTATCGGCGAAAAGCATCTTGTTTCCCTGCCGGTTTTAGGTAATGCCGCCAGTTTTATCGATCAATTACGTTTGCCTGATTTTAATCAATTTAGTAATCCAAAGGCTTACGGTGTGGCTGTTACGATAGCGATTATCGCCAGTCTTGAGAGTTTGTTGAGTATTGAAGCCGTAGACAAACTTGATCTACAGAAACGCATAGCCCCAGCCAATCGCGAGTTGAAAGCTCAAGGTATTGGCAATTTCATCAGTGGTTTAGTGGGTGGGCTTCCTATTACTGCGGTCATTGTCCGTAGTTCCGCTAATATTAATGCCGGTGGAAAAACCCGGTTGGCATGCTTTTTTCACGGCGTTTTGCTTTTGATCAGTGTTTTGTTTTTTTCCACCAGCCTTAACACAATCCCGCTGGCCTGTTTGGCTGCAATCTTGTTGCACACAGGTTATAAATTGGCAAGCCCAAGGCTGTTTGTCGCCTTTTATCAGAGAGGCTGGAATCAGTTTTTACCTTTTCTAATCACGGTATTGGCTATTCTGCTTGCCGATCTGCTGGCTGGTATCGCTATTGGAATGCTGTTCGGATTCTTTTTTGTTCTTAAAGCCAATTTCCACGCGGCCATCACGTTGACTCAACATGGTTCAAACTATCTTCTGCGCTTACATAAAGACGTGTCGTTTTTGAACAAAGCATTGTTGCGTAAATATTTACAGGATGTACCTGAAAACAGCGATTTATGGATAGACGGCTCCAAAGCTCAGTTTATTGATGATGATATTCTGGACGCCATAGCGGATTTTATGCTGACTGCTCTGAATCGAAATATTAATGTCGAATTACAAGATATCGCTATGCCTGTTCGTTCCAATATAAGCCATTAGCTACGCTAGGAGTCTGTCCGAGTTACCCGACGAAGCAATGCACGAATCAATGGGGTCAGACTCTAATACTGCTTACTTAAGATAAAAACTATTATTTATTAATGAGACAGGCCTTGGTTTTTACACAGGAGCCGAACAAAGTATCAGGTACTTGCAAAATTAAGCCGCAATTTCCAGATATGCAACAATGCTTACTGGCGGAGGAACAGGCAAGCCATCTTCAATAAGGCCTTCGATGTGAAATTGGATTGCTTCCCGTATTTCACGTTCAGTTTCTTCGACGGTGAAACCAGTAGCGACGCAGCCAGGTAAATCTGGAACGTAGGCTGAATAATTATTTTTTGTTTTTTCGACAACAATTGCGTAACGCATACGTTAGCCCTTTAACTGTAATTGTTTAAGAATGCTACTCAAAGTGCCGGGAGCTAAATCATCGTTTGGTTTTCCGGGTACAGTGACGCGACCACTTTTTATGGGGTGCTTGAACTGACGGTGGCTGCCCTTCTGTGCTACCTGATACCAGCCGTCGTCTTCGATCAGCCTCAGCACATCGCGTACTTTCATGCAAGCAACTCAATCCTTGCAGTGATTATAGCGCCAAACGAAATGCGGCTTTCGGGACCAACATTTCGCCTACTGCCGCGCCTCTCGCCGCGCAGCTTCAAAATTCACTGGAGTGGCGGCTCCGCT
>PMJA01000046.1 GCA_003158415.1 Methylobacter sp. | reverse complement strand
TCGGTTCCGTCAGGTGATTGCCTTTGTATTATAGACTGATATAGGCGCTGCGACGGAACGCATTAGGATGTGGGAGCGGATTTTTTCCGCGACCGCCCTGCGGCGGCAATGGATGCCGGTTGCCGGACGGGTTTTGCAAACCCGTCCGCAACGTTTCTGCTATGCTACTAATTGCATTTTAGCTTGAAGTTGTTTTGAAATGTTTGGAATTAACCCAATTTACCATACTGGATTTTTAACATCGAGAGGGAAATATTTCCGGGCTTTTGTTTTGTGGGGTGGCTGACTTATTGTCAAGGATTGCCAATTATTGACAATTGGCGTATATATCCTCACACGGACACAGGTTGCGACTTTTGTACCCCTCTCCCTGCGGGAGAAGGTTGGGGTGAGAGCTTTCAAAAAAGCGCAAATCGTGACCGTTCGCAGTATATAAACATACCTACAGAAAATGGATGGTGTTATGACTATGAATATCAATTTATCTCCCCAGTTGGAAGAGCTGGTTAGAAACAAGGTTGCATCCGGCTTTTACACCTCGGCTAGCGAGGTTGTGCGGGAAGCTCTGCGCTTGATGGATGCACGGGATCGCATCAGAGAAACCAAGTTGGTTCAACTGCGGCAAGATATACAGGAAGGCTTAGACAGTGGCGCGGCAACCGCTTGGAATCCTGACGAGGTTAAACAGGAAGGCCGTAAAAGACGGGCAGCAAGAAACACGATAAGCCACGAGAGTTAAATGTCTGTCATTATCAAGCGCCCGCGTGTCTTAAGCGACCTTGCCGAAATCTGGGATTATATCGCAGACGATAGTGAAGCGCAGGCGGATGCCTTCGTTGCCAAGATTGACGCCAAGTTCCAAATCTTAGCAAAACAGCCGGGAATTGGCCGTCTGCGCGATGAACTGGCAGCGGATCTTCGTAGCTTGCCAATTGGCCGATATGTAATCTTTTATTTATCCCTTGCCAACGGGGTGGAAATTATCCGTGTGCTCCACGGATCACGGGATATTGTCCCCCTCTTTCACGATGATGATTAACCAACAAACAAAGCACGGGGTCAGGTCTTTCATTGTGGAACATGGGGTCAGCTCTTAGGCTGCATGGGGCATTACAGCCGGTATAACGTTGGGTCGTGGTTTTTGTCTGGCTTGCCAGAGGTCGTATTCAGCCTGCATACGCACCCAACTTTCGGCAGTTGGGCCATTCATCCAGACTTCAAGTCGGATTGCCATGTCTGCACTGATTGCTGCCCGACCATTGATAACACGGGACAAGGCGACACGCGACACACCAAGCTGTATAGCGGCATTGGTGACGCCGATACCCAGTTCGGGTAAAACATCTTTTTTTAAAATACTGCCCGGATGGGGCGGGTTAAACATTGTCATATCGAACACCTGTTAGTGATAGTCTTGATAATCAACCAAGATTGCATCTTCGCCTTCAAACGTGAAGGTGAGCCGCCAATTACCGTATCCTCACCGTATGGCTGTTTGTGCGGTTTGGGTTTGGTCGATGTTGTTTATGAAATGGAGTGGGGAGTTTTGTGTAACTTGTAATTTCATTCAAAGTGGACGGATTTTAGTCAATCCGTCCACAGCATTTCCGTCAAAACTTATACGCCACTCTTTTCTGATGCCAATCTAATTAACTCGTCCACTTCATGTGCTGTAGTGGCAAAATTTTCAGTGTAATCGGAATATTCGGCAACCCCAGCAGCCACTTCAACAACTAAGCCTTCGGATGTTTTAACACGATCTACAATTTTATTTTTAATATGTGTCGCGATTTCCTCGGCTTTTTTTAAGGGCGATCCCGGCATGGCAATCAAAAAATCCTGCTCATTCATTCGGGCTGCAATATCAACGCCCGCTCTGATGTCTTCTTTAAAACAATCGACCACGCTATGTACGATGGCATCCATTTCATACGCCGGTAAATTATTTTGGGCTTTAAAATCCTTTAAACTGATAACAAGAAGCGAAAAAGGAAAGCCGTTGCGTTTGGAGTTTTCAACTTTTTCCTTTAACCGGCTCAGCATGGTGTCTTTGGTCATTAGCCGGGTTAGCGGATCTAAGGGGATATGTTCTCTATCCCATGTTTCCTGAGCCTCCAGCCGAAGTACGTTCATAATGCCCAATGAGCAGGCCAGTAATAATCCAAGTATCCAGGTGAAATACCACATAACAATCTCCTAATAAGCTGTATGATCATTTTGATGAATGTGTTCCAGCGTTATTTTGCCGCGCAGCACACGGAACGCCCAAGTGGTGTAGGCAACAACGATGGGTAAAAAAATCACCGTCACCCAGAACATGATTTTTAAGGTGGTAAGGCTGGAGCTGGCATCCCATACGGTCAAAGAACTGTTCATAGCCGAACTTGACGGTATCAGAAAAGGAAACATAGACACGCCTGCGGTTAAAATAACCGAAGTTAATGTTAATGAACTGCTTATAAATGCCAGACCCGGACGCTCAATTTTTGACAGCACGATGGTTGCCGTCCCCGCAATAAAAGCCAGTCCGGGTACAACCCACAACGCAGGACACCGCGCATAATTACCCAGCCATAATCCCAATTCTTTAGTCACTATTTTTGCTAACGGGTTGGACGGTGCGTTAGGAAGAATTTCAGTGCTGATTTGGTAGCCCTCTATATTCGCAATCCAGATGCCCGCCAAGGCAAAAATGGCGAGTGTGAGTATGGCAAAAACAGTGACGGCTGTTTTACAGCGTTGATTGATGTCGCCCACGGTCTTGAGCTGCAAAAATACCGCGCCGTGCATAATCAGCATGAATAAGCTCAGCAGTCCCGCCGCCAATGCAAAGGGGTTTAATAGCGCCCAGAATGAACCCGTATAGAAAATACGCATATCGTTATCAAAGTAGAACGGTACGCCTTCTAATAAATTACCAAACGCCACGCCAAAAATCAAAGCCGGTATAAAGCCGCCCACAAAC
>PMJA01000234.1 GCA_003158415.1 Methylobacter sp. | reverse complement strand
ACATCTTTTCGTGCCCGACATTTCCACATTAAAATATGTCGATGAGGTTGGGTAAATCCGTTGACGTCTCGATTCCGACCGCCGTAATGTTGGGCAACGATAAAGCCGTTGCCCAACCTACATTTGGACTAACATATTCGCCTAACCGTTCATTCCAACGCGTAAGGTGTAATCCGTAGGCCGCAATAGGCGATAGCCGTATTGCGCCGCATGGCAGGTTAACATCTGGCGCAATACGATATTGCTAAATTTCCCTAGCCAGCTTTTCAGCATAACCCGTGTAATTACGCGGCGTTAATGCCAGCAAAGCCGCTTTGGCGTCAGCCGGTATCTCCAGCTTTTCAATAAACGCCTGCATTTGTTCGGGGGTAATACGCTGACCACGAGTGAGTTCTTTCAGTTTTTCGTAGGGTTTTTCTATGCCGTAACGGCGCATCACGGTTTGTATCGGTTCCGCCAGCACTTCCCAGTTGGCGTTAAGATCGGCTTCTATCGCATCGACATTAATCTGTAATTTTGAAATGCCTTTTAAACTCGCTTGTATGGCGATGCTGGTGTGGGCGATGCCGACGCCGATATTTCTCAGCACCGTGGAATCGGTCAAGTCACGTTGCCAGCGCGACACCGGTAATTTTTCCGCCAAAAAGGCAAACAAGGCGTTGGCTATACCTAAATTGCCTTCCGAGTTTTCAAAATCTATCGGATTGACTTTATGCGGCATCGTGGATGAGCCGATTTCACCGGCTATCGTTTTTTGCTTGAAATACCCTAAGGAAATATAACTCCAGATGTCCCGGTCAAAATCCAGCAGAATGGTATTAAAACGCGACAGGGCGTGGAAAAATTCGGCAATATAATCATGCGGTTCAATCTGGATGGTGTACGGATTTAATTGCAATCCTAAAGATTCGACAAATTGCTGGGCAAATTCAGCCCAGTCAATATCAGGGTAAGCCACACAATGCGCATTATAATTGCCCACTGCGCCGTTTATTTTTCCTAATAAAACCACGGCTTGCAGTTGTTCTTTTTGGCGCAGCATACGCGCGGCGACGTTGGCGAATTCCTTGCCTACCGTGGTCGGGGTGGCCGATTGTCCGTGGGTGCGCGACAACATGGGCTGGTCTGCGGTTTCAAGGGCCAGTTTTTTGAGGGCATCTATGCAGGCGCTGATTTGTGCCTGGATGACGACGCGGCCTTCTTTCAGCATTAAGGCATAAGACAGGTTGTTGATGTCTTCCGAGGTGCAGGCAAAATGAATGAATTCACTGACTTTTTCCAGCTCGGCGCAACCGGCTATTTTTTCTTTCAGCAAGTATTCAACGGCTTTGACATCGTGATTGGTGGTTTTTTCTATGTCTTTGACGCGCTGGGCGTCGCTTTCAGAAAAATCACTGACAATGTTGTCCAATAATTGTATCGCCGCCGCGCTGAACGGGCCGACTTCAACAATTAAAGGCTGCGCGGCCAAAGCTTGCAGCCAGCGCACTTCAACCAGTACGCGAAAACTGATCAGGCCGTATTCACTGAACACGGGGCGCAGTTCCGCCACTTTTTCGGCATAGCGACCGTCGATGGGGGAGATGGCGGTTAGAGCAAAGTTAGTCATAGTTTTGTTATGTAAAGTTACTGGGGATGTTGCATGTTGTTTATGGATGAACGTGCCGCTCATCACCTCATTACTGCGCCAGTATACTAAAAAATTGGCGGCTGTGGGTGTTAAGCTACGCGTCATATACCTAATGGAAAGGGGCGAATCAAATGAACCGCATTAAATGAACCGCATTAAATGATGTGGCAAATCATGTTAAGCTACGCGCCATGTAAAACCGGCATAAGTAAGGAGATATTAACTTGACTGAATTATTTGAAGTGTTACAGCAGCAAAAAGCCAATATTCTGGATATTGCCAGTCATTACCACGCCGCTAACATCCGTGTGTTTGGTTCCGTGGTGCGCGGTGAAGAGCGCGAAGACAGCGATATTGATTTATTGGTCGATTTTCTACCCGGATCAACGCTATTGGATCAGGTTGGTCTGATTCATGCGCTATCGGCGACACTGGGCCGCAAGGTTGATATAGTCAGCGAGCGAGCATTGAACAAATACTTACGTCAACAGGTTTTGCAAGAAGCTATATCCTTATGAAAGACCGTTTCGTTTTCATTGCTGCGGCATTGGAAAGCATTGAGTTAATTCAGTCTTATACCGAAGGTTACGATTTAAGCAGTTTTTTGGCCGATAGAAAAACACAGGATGCAGTGATACGCAATCTGGAAATCATCGGCCAAGCAATTAAGGACTTTGGTATTGAAACCTTGCTGGCAGAACATCCTAAATGGAACATCCAATTCCATAAGCGGAGTTCAAGCATCCGTCGCAATACGGGTTGCGCCTTACGAGTTAATCAGGATTGTCACATGCGCATAGACATCGGCAGCGTGAACAGCACGATATTGAGTATGCCCAGTCCGCCCATCAGGATGGCATAAGGCTTAAAGGTCGCCCAGACCACTTCATCTTGGTGATAGGTATCGGCGATACGATAGACGATATACAGCGAACCCAGGAAACCAAAGCCTACCAGCCCGAATTGAAGCATCTGTATGACCGGCGTGCTTACCAGCGCCGCCGATGCGCCGTGCGATGGAACTCCGAACAACGCCAGCCCGGTATAGACGATGGATTTGCCTTCCGCCAGCATGTGGAACAGGTTGTGGGCAATATGCGCGGATAAGTCCAGGGCGATAATGGCGTAGCCGAAGCGGGTAAAGTTATCGGCAAACGAGGCGTTGTTGTACTTAGTCGCGACGAAAGAAGCCCAGCCCAATAGGGATACCGGCAGGATGATGGCGACCAGGAACGTGATGGAAAAATTCACATAGTAACTGGTGGTTCCTGTCACTGATTCCAGCCAGGAAAGGGCTGAACCCCATACATCCAGCATGGTCAGGTTCTGGACAAGAACGATGCCCATGATGACTGCCGCCAGGAAAGCCGCTTCCACTTTCGGCTTATGTACAAACCACAGCTCTTTGGTCGGCGGGCGCAGGGTCAATTGGATAGAGCCGTTCGGGCAGTTTTTCAGGCAGTCGCCGCACAACACGCAGTTGGCGCTGGAACTCATTGTCCTGGGAAATTCAAAGATCGGGCAGCCGGGCACTGTTTCCGTACCCTTGTAACAGGACGCTGTCGTGCATTTGGCGCAAATCTCGGGCGTCGCGTGCAATGAGAGCATTCCGGCTTGGGCATAGTTGCCCGCCAGTCCGCCCAAAAAGCATAGATGTCGGCAGAACATGCGGCGCTCGAAGAATGCGCCCGAAGCCACTACGCCGGTGGTGAGGGTCAGCAGCAGGATGCCTGATCCGACCGGATTGGCCACCACGCCCCAGACATGATCGCTCCAAGTAATAAAAATAAACGACGCATCAATGATCCAGATGCCGTATTTTTTCAAAAAACGCGGCACCGGCCGGTTGTTGCCCACGAATTTTTGCACCAGATCATTGATGGTCGCAAACGGGCAAATGGCGCACCAGAAACGTCCCAGGAACAGGAAAATAATCGGGATGAGCGGCCACCACAGCACCCAAGTCAGCGCTGTGCCCAGATTGTCATGCGCCGTGGCAGGCCCCAGCAACAGCTGGAACATGATCACCATAAATATAAACAGGGTCGGCCATTGAATGATGCCGGGATACCAGCGACTGCGCAAAAAACGGTCGATCCACTTGTTTTTCAAGAGATTATCGCCTGCAAAACAGGAAGGAGTGGGGTTGGAAGATTGAACGGTCATACGACTTCTCCGGGGATTTCTGCAATAACGGCTTTGCGCTTATTTTGTGAAGCAACCCAGATGATGAGGGCATTGAGGACTGCAAACCCAGCCAAAATAGCAAAAGAGGTTGAATCCTTGGCAACATCCACAGGAAAAGCGGCGTTGAGCATCCGACCGTTGATGCTGAAATGCGTGTTCAGTATCCAATGACCGGCTGCGGCGAAAGTGACGGCGCCGACATAGTCACCGCCCATGCCAGGCAACTCGTTAGACGTAACTGCCGTCGGCATAGCACCCATGCCGGGCATATCGGGCATAGTGTTGACTGAGCCATGATTCATTCCGTGCATACCTTGCATGCCGCCCATCGGGGCGCCGCTTTCCATGCTTTTCTGATGTTGTCGCCAGTCTTCAATCGGCATGGCGCTGATGCCCACCTGCGCATCTCTGACCGGCATGCCCGCGCCATTCAAAATATGCACATGCAAGGGGTTTCCGCCTGTTTTGGCAGGTTCCGCAAAAACCAGACTCACCTGGTATCCGTCGACCTTTACTGTAGCTCCCTCGCCTACGCCATGCGCCGGAGCCGTGCCCGGCAATATAAGTATCAGCAGGGAAATTACTGATCCGCAGATCAGCCATTTAAGTCTTGTTATTTGAGCCATTATTCATTCCTTACACAACTAAAAGAGGCTGTATCTTAGTCTGCTATGGAAAAACAAATACAGCGTCAATTGGCGTAATCTTAATAAAGCGACATCGGATAAATAGTGTTCCAATCCAGCATTGACTGCGCCAATTATGTTGGGCTGCGAAAAGATGCAGGCCAACAATCGCTACATTACGCCAATTGCAATCACCGCACAAGCTGTATGGGCATAAGAACGCCTGCGAACTTGTATATAGAG
>PMJA01000287.1 GCA_003158415.1 Methylobacter sp. | reverse complement strand
CCCCTAGCATAAAACTTACTAAAGCAAGGGGTTTTTATGCTAGTTGCCCTGCTCAATAATAACGCTCCGCTAACACCCACCGATACCACACTGCCGAGCCGCCATGAACCGCACTCTTTTTTTCGCTACGGCCTTGTATTTGCTCTTTGTCATTTACGGCAGTCTGGTGCCGCTGGCGTTTAACAACCTGCCGGTAGAAACGGCAGTCAGCCAATTTAAAGCGATTCGTTATCTTAATCTGGGCGCGGGATCCAGAGCGGATTGGATAGCGAATATCGTGCTTTATATCCCGCTGGCTTTTGGGCTGTCAGCCACCTTTGGCGGCATACGCCATCCGCTGGCTCGCGCATTAATAGCCATCATCATCTTGGTTTTTTGTCTCGCCTTGGCGGTAGCCGTCGAATTTACCCAGTTATTTTTTCCGCCGCGCACGGTATCGATCAATGATTTAATTGCCGAAGCCCTAGGCTCCGTTATCGGCATCCTGGTCTGGCAGTTTTTTGGCGGCTATTTTTCCGGTCTGTATCGTCATTTACTGCGCGGCAGTTTGCTTTCGGCTAAGGCGGCGATCGTCTTTTATCTACTAATTTATGTTGCCCTCAGCCTGTTTCCTTTTGATTTTGTCACCTCTCTAGCCGAGTTAAATGAAAAATTAGCGAACGGCAATGATGCCGTCATTCTGCCTTTTAATGTATGCAGCGCCGAGCCGATGCGTTGCGGGGTTAAATTGCTGGCGGAAATCGGGGTGATGATGCCGCTAGGGCTGTTGTTTTGTTTTTTGCCTTATTTACAACATCCCATAACCGTCGCTGTGCTTGTCGGTTTTTTCTTAAGCGTGGGTCTTGAAATCGCCCAGGTGTTTTTGTTATCCGGCTCCGGGCAGGGTATTTCCATCGTGACGCGCATGATCGGCATGGGCGCGGGTGCGAGCCTGTTTGTCTGGGTCAAACAACACAATGTCGACGATAGGATACGTTTTTTACGGTGCGCCATGTGGCTTGCCATTCCTCCGTATCTATATTTTGTTCCGGCCATTAACGGCTGGTTTGCTGTCGGCTGGTTAACGCCGAAGCAGGCCTTGGAAAATCTGGCGAATACCCGCTTCTTGCCGCTGTATTATTTTTATTACACCTCGGAAGGCGTCGCATTAGTGAGCCTGTTAAGCAATATAGGCCTCTATTTCCCGGTTGGTTTATTGTGTTGGGCGGCTTTTTTTAGCGGACATCCTGATCATAAACGCCCCGCCCCACACTGGTTTTATGTCGGCCTGCTGGCGGCACTGTTCGCGCTGGTCGTTGAGGTCGGCAAATTATTTTTAGCGGATAAACACGCCGATCCAAGCGATGTTTGGCTTGCCTTTATTGCTGCGGCCGGTTGTTATACGTTTATGAATAGCCTGGTGCAATGGATTAATCGCGACAAAACACCTGGCAAGCCGCCGATAATCGGGGCCGTTGCACAAGCGCAGATGCTTAAGCAGGGAAAGCCTGTTGAATCAGCCCTGCCCGCTTATATCATTGATAAACGTTGGCGCATCGTGTCATTGCTATTGTGGGGCGTCATTGCCGCCGCGTTGTTTAATTATCCGCTGGCGGCGGTTTGGCTGGGGCTGTTTTTAATCGGCTACACCGTGTTATTATTGTATTTTCCCTACGCCTGGCTGATCGTCATTCCCGCCTTATTGCCGATCATGGATTTTGCGCCGTGGACAGGCCGCTTTTTTTTCGATGAATTCGACTTGCTGATTCTGAGCACAGTGGCGTTTTATTTTTGGCACAAACCCATAGAGCGGATGCGCTCGCTGCTGTCGATACCGACGCTGTTATTGTTGACAGCGTTCACCGTGTTGTATGGCGTAAGCTTGCTCATTGGCTTGTTGCCCTGGCCTGAACTCAATGCCAACGCTTTTAACAATTATTACAGTCATTTTAACAGCTTGCGCGTCGGCAAAGGCTACCTCTGGAGCTTATTGCTATTGCCCTTGTTGCAACTGACGATCCGGCGTTATCGCTACGCCCCGCATTATTTTGGCTATGGCGTGTTGTTGGGCTTAACCGGTGTAGCGGTCTTCGCCATTATCGAGCGCCTGGTGTTTGCCGGCTTATTTGATTTTGTCGGCGACTACCGGATTAACGCCTTGTTCTCGACCATGCACGCGGGCGGCGGCCATATTGAATCGTATTTAATGCTGAGCCTGCCGTTCATTACGCTGTTGTTTATTCATTCCACACATAACTTACTCAGAAGCTTATTGGGCCTCGCCTTGTTTATTATCGGGCTATATACGCTGCTGGTGACTTTTTCGCGCGGCGGTTATATCGGTTTCGGCATCAGCTTTGCTGTATTGCTGTCGGCCTTGCTGGTTTGTTTTAGAAAACACCTGCTGGTTACGAAAAAACCGTTACTGATCTTGGCCTTGTTGGCAATCGGCGTGCTTATGGCCTTGCCGGTGCTGCGCGGCAGTATGATTCAGCAGCGTTTCAACGCCATCGACCAGGATCGCGACAGCCGCACTTACCACTGGCATGACGCGTTGGCTATGCGAGATGACGATATCACGACCCTGCTGTTCGGTATGGGCCTGGGCAGTTATCCTCGCACTTTTTTTTGGCTAAATGCGGAAGACACCCATCCGGCAACGTATGAAATCGCTAACGAAATGGGCAATAATTATTTGCGTTTGCGCGGCGGCGATGCGCTGTTTATGGGGCAATACATCCCTATCGAGCCGCACACAGCCTACCGCTTAGTGCTGGATGTACGAGGAGAAGCCAACAATCTGGCCTTATCCACCTCGTTGTGTGAAAAATCCGTGCAATATTCGTTACGCTGTAGCACCGTGGTAACGACAACAAGCAAGCCTGGCTGGGAGCATGTCGAACAGGTTATCGACAGCAATGCCGTCGGTGAGCCCGTGGTCGGCAGCTTGTTGAAGCGCCCGATACAACTGTCTTTTTATAACGGCAACGGCGCAGGTAAATTACTGGATGTAGATAATGTGCAGTTACTGGACGCCACAGGCNNCAGGGCTGGTTAGGACTTAGCGCATTTTTTCTGTTATTCGCTAATGCCATCGTCAGCTGTTGCCGCCAATTGCAGCGCGGCAATGTCTTTGCCGCCGTTTTATTGTCCTCTTTCAGCGGCTTTATGGTGGTCGGTTTTGTAGACAGCCCCTTTGACGCGCCGCGCCTGACGCTACTGTTTTTCCTTTTGCTGTTCCTGGCTTTGTTGCGGACGCCGCAGGCATGGAAAGATTGGTCGGCATTGCCGCAGAACCGGGCCTTGACAATCAAACATACAGAAAAGACAATCGACTAAAACAGGCACTTACTTTATGGTTTAATACTAGCCAGTAAATTGCACTCTCTCCACTATCAGGCAAAAAATGCGCTTTAAATTATTTCTATACAAGTTGCCGGTTAGAGCGGTTTTGCTGGGCTTTATTACCTTGTTGTTTTCTGTAAACAGTTTTGCGGAACAGTCGCTTGCGGACGCCCTGGTAAAGATAAAGCCCGGCATCGTCGCCATTGGCACCTATATGTCCAAGCGCAATCCGCGCTCCGTGTTTCTGGCTACGGGATTTGCGGTGGGCGATGGCAGCCTTATCATCACCAATGCACATGCTATTCCGGAAACGATAGATCACGAGCATTTAGAGCAGATCGCAGTTTTTTATCATAAAGATAACGAAGACAAGGCCATCTTCGCAACCGAGGTAGCATTAGACAAAGCCCATGATCTGGCTGTCTTGAAAATTACCGAGCGCTTGTCGCCACTTGAGTTAGGATCGGCATCATCGGTGCGCGAAGGCCAGTTGTATGCCTTCACCGGCTTTCCTATCGGCATGGTCTTAGGACTTTATCCCGTCACCCATCGGGGCATCATTTCTGCAATCACGCCCACTGTGATACCTGTGATAAGAGCGGGGCAGATCAATGAAAAATTACTCAATCGACTGCAAAATCCGTACAATGTGTTTCAACTGGACGCAACGGCTTATCCCGGCAACAGCGGCAGCCCCCTTTATGACCCGAATACAGGGAAAGTTATAGGGGTCATTAATAAAGTTTTCGTGCAGGAAAGCAAAGAAAACATCCTGTCCAAACCCAGCGGCATTTCTTACGCAATTCCTGTTAACCACGTTGAAAACCTTTTGAAAGCCAAGGGTTTATATTGATTATTTCCGTTTTTTGTCAGTCTGCTTCCCTTAATAACTATCAATAACAGAGAAATAACATGATTCGCATCTTTCGCCATTACATATCCAGAGCTTATCTATGGTTGCTGTTGATTGAATTTTGTATGTTTTTTGCCGCGATGTATTTTGGCAGTAATGTCCGTTTTTTATCGGTAGAATCTTGGTATACAAAACAAGACATCACTGCCGCCAGTATTATTTTTTCCTCCGTAATGAGCTTATCTTGTTTAGGCTTAGGCTTATACAGAAGAACGCTAAACAGGGACGATTACAATTTATTGGCGAGAACCTACGTTAGTTTTGGTATAGCCATTTTTACAGTGGTTACAATTTATTATTTAATACCTGAATTTTATATTGCCCGTAGCGTATTGGTGTACGCATTCATTTTTGCTTTTGCCGGAATAATAATAACGCGCTTTCTGTTTTACAAGATCGTCAATCATGAACGGCTAAAAAGACGTTTTCTGGTTATCGGTGGCGGTAAAAAAGCCCTGGAGCTAAGCACCATTAATGACACCTTGATCAACCGGGGTTTTACAATAGTCGGTTTTTTACCGCTACCCGATGAAATTACTGCCGTAAACCCAAGCCACATAATCAGTTACGACAAAAAAATAATCGCCATTGCCGAAGATTATAAAATTGATGAAATTGTCATTGCCCAGGATGACATAAATCAAGAACTGCCGATGGAAGAGCTATTGGATTGCAAAATGTCGGGCTTGACGATTATGAATATTGTGGAGTTTTATGAGCGGGAACAAGGCATTATTTCATTGGAGAATGTTAGTCCAAGCTGGCTTATTTTCTGCGATGGTTTTGCGCAAGGTGATTTAAGGGCGCTGGAAAAAAGGTTTTTCGATGTGTTTGCCAGCTTAATGCTGCTGAGTGTTGCCTGGCCGGTTATGTTATTAACGGCGTCGGCTATTTTTTTAGAAAGCGGATTTAAGGGCCCCATACTCTATCGTCAGGTGCGGGTAAGTGAAAAAAATAAAAATTTCGAAGTGCTCAAATTCAGAAGCATGAAACCGGATGCTGAAAAAAATGGTGCGCAATGGGCGCAACAAAATGATAACCGCATAACCAGGGTAGGCAGGTTTATTCGAAAAAGCCGCATCGATGAGTTACCGCAGATATTCAATGTATTAAGGGGCAACATGAGTTTTGTCGGCCCGCGCCCGGAACGCCCCGAATTTGTTGAGGGTTTTAATAAGAGTATTCCATATTATAAGGAAAGGCACCGGGTTAAACCGGGAATTACCGGCTGGGCCCAGTTATGCTATCCCTACGGCGCAGATGAAAATGACGCCAAACAAAAGCTGCAATACGATTTGTACTATGTCAAAAATTACAGCCTGTTTTTAGATTTTTCTATTATGCTTAATACTGTCGAAGTTATTTTGTGGGGCAAAGGCGCCCGATAAAACCCTTACTTAAATCGGCGGCTGTTTTGCGCCAGCCACTTTAACAACCACCGTATCGCCGACGGTTAATATGCCGCACTGATTATGCAAGGCATTTTGTCCAAAGTAGACCTTGTTTTGCCATTTTCTGATCCGGTTGAGCGTTGCCAGGGGTTCCTTGCCGGTTTGAGCGGTGTCAGGATCAATGGTAGGAACGGAACAGCGTGAACAGGGCTTGGGTAGCCTGAAATCTATAGCACCTATACTGATTTCGCGCCAGCTGTCTTCGGCATAACCGGGGCAACCGGAAATAACCAGATTGGGACGAAAGCGGGTCATCGGTAAATTTAACCGCATGTCCCTATTTAATGAAGCCAGTGAGTTTTCTGAAATAATCAAAAAGGGAAAACCATCAGAAAATGCCACGGTGTCCGTGTCACTGCCATAGTCAGGATCAACCGGGCGTATCATTCCGTCGGGTTGATAAACCAGCCGACAGTCCTGCTTTAAAAAATGGCTCAGCCAATGATCCGCTTCCAGTGATGCGCTGCGCGCCTCGCACCGGTCGTGCCATATCGTGCTGGTAATAATGTCGCCGTCAACAGGCGTCAAGGGTAGCGACAGGTTTTCCATGCCGGGCGCAGACAGAATCAAGTGACTATCGGTTAATGCAGTTTTAATCAAGGCCATTTGCGGCAACTTGCGCTGACTTAGAAATTGCGCGGATTTGTCAATAAGCATCCATTTCCGGTCATACTGTAGCCCTGTTTTAGTGACCGGCCAGCGGGGCACGCTAATACCGGCCAATGATTTTACCGGATACAGAGTTATTGCGCTTAAAGTGCTGTGTGTCATATTAGGTCGGCCTTGTGTTCTAGCCTAAGCTTTGAAAACTCAGGCCGAGAAGAATGAAGATAGCTGTAACCACTCAGCTTTGTTGTCGTTTGTTTCGTTCAGCATCACGCAATAGGACAGCAATAGCAAAAAACACGTTTTGTCTGTTAGAATTAAAAATTATCAACTTTTTGCTTAGGAAATGATGCCATCAATTAACTTAGCCCTTAGCATAATTATTAACTTATTATTAATTATGCCGTTAGCGGGTGCGGCTCCCGTTTATGCAAAAGCTAAACAGGCCATTAATATTGCTTATTTGACACAAGAGCAGACCGCGCCGCCCCAGTTATCCAATCTGGATCCTTTTATTAAAAACAAAGGGCTTATAGGCGCGGAACTGGGTATAGCCGATGACAATACTACCGGTGAATTTACCGGCCAGCAATTTAATTTGAAAACTGTTATTGTGCCGCTGGATGGTAATATCGTTGATACATTTAATCAAGAGCTAGCCAATAAATTCCAGTATGTTGTCGTCAACTTAACCGCCGATCAGCTAAACCAACTTGCCGATTTTCCTGCGGCAAAATCTGTGCTGCTATTCGATGTGGCGACGCTGGATGATGCCTTACGCAATGAGCAATGCCGCAGTAATGTGTTGCACTTATTGCCCAGCAGAGCCATGCGGGCCGATGCCTTAGCGCAGTATATGATGAAAAAACGCTGGACAAAGTGGTTTCTGGTCATTGGCGCTACCCAGGAAGGCCGGTTATTTGCCGATGCTATCAAGCGGGCTGCCAAGCGTTTCGGCATGAAAATAGTGGTGGAAAAATTATGGGAGCATACCTACGATGCCCGGCGCACGACGCAATCGGATGTCGCGGTATTTACCCAGACCGATGATGACTATGATGTCCTGGTGGTTGCCGACGAACAAGGCGAGTTTGGCGAATATCTAGACTATCGAACCTGGAATCCAAGACCGGTGATAGGCACTCAGGGGCTGATTGCCACGGCATGGCATAAAACGCATGAACAATGGGGTGCGGTGCAGATTCAAAACCGCTTCAAGGAAAAAGCCGGGCGCTGGATGGAAGAGCAGGATTATGCGGCTTATTTAGCCGTCAGGGCTGTCGGCGAAGCGGCTACACGCACCGGTTCCGGCGATATGAGCCGGGTTAAAGACTACATGCTGGGCGCTACGTTTGCCTTAAACGGATACACCGGCGCACCTTTATCCTTTCGGAGCTGGGATGGTCAACTGCGGCAGCCGGTTTTACTAGCGGCGCCGAGGTCATTAGTTGCGGTCGCGCCTATCGAAGGCTTTCTGCATCCAAAAACTGAACTGGATACTTTAGGTTATGATCAACCTGAATCGCAATGTCAATGGGCTAAATGATAATGAATAAAATAGGTTTAACGTTGATTCTAGGACTGGTATGCGTAGGGGCCGTCCACGCTGAGACGGTTTTTGTCACCTTGGAAAAGGATAATGCGCTGGCGGTCGTTGACCCGGTTGCAGGCAAGCTAATCAAAACCGTACCGGTAGGGCAGCGACCCAGAGGCATCGCCATCAGTCCTGATAACAAATTTTTGTATATCGCAACCAGTGATGACAACACCATCAAAATCATTGATGCTGTGACCTTTAAGGAAGTCGGAAAATTGCCGTCCGGCGACGATCCCGAAACTTTTGCGTTAAATCCGGCGGGTGACAGGCTTTATGTCTCAAACGAAGATGATAGCCTAGTGACGGTGATTGATGTCGCCAAGAAAAAAGCCGTCAAGCAAATCAAGGTGGGCGTAGAACCCGAAGGCATTACCGTTAGCCCCGATAATCGCTGGCTGATCAGCGCNNACAACTGTGGGTCACCTCGGAAATGGCCGGCACCTTAATGATTCTGGATGCAAGCACCCAACAAATCATCAAAACCGTCAAGCTCGAGGTTTCAGGGGTCACTGCCGATAAAATCCAGCCGGTAGGCGTAGTCATTGACAAAGAAAGGCGCAGAGGCTATGTGGCTTTGGGGCCTGCAAATCGGGTGGCAGTGATCAATGCGCAAACCTTTGAGGTGGAAAAAGTGCTGCTGGTCGGTCAACGGGTATGGAATCTGGCCTTTTCTCCCGATCAAAAACGCCTCTACACCACTAACGGCACCAGTAACGATATTTCCATTATCGACCTGGACAGTCAATCGGTGACTAAATCTATCGGCGTAGGTACTTATCCCTGGGGCGTTGCCGTAAAACCATGAAGCCATCTATCGCATTATCCATCGAGAATTTGAGCTTCTCATATAACGGCAAAAAAGCACTGGATCATATCGGCTTCCAGATACGTTCAGGTGAATGCACGCTATTATTAGGCCCTAACGGCGCCGGCAAAAGCACGTTATTTTCATTAATTACCCGGCTGTATGACAGCCGTGACGGTCATATCGAGCTGTGCGGTTTTGATATCAAACAGCAAACGCGCAAAGCCCTGGCAAAGCTGGGCGTGGTTTTTCAGCAAACCACCCTGGACATGGATTTGACGGTAATGCAAAATTTACATTACCACACCGCCTTGCACGGCTTGGGGCGCAAACAGGCCATGCAACGGATACAGCAGGAACTGGAACGTTTGAACATGTTTGACCGCCGTTTTGAGAAAATACGCCAGCTCAATGGCGGGCATCGGCGACGCGTAGAGATTGCCAGGGCGTTACTGCATAAACCGGCCTTGCTGCTGTTGGATGAACCTACGGTGGGCCTGGATGTGCCTAGTCGCTTAAGCATCGTCGAGTATGTACACAGGTTGGCTGTCGAAGAAAAACTGGCGGTATTGTGGGCCAGCCATTTAATCGACGAAGTTTATCCAGACGATCACTTGATCGTACTGGATAAAGGCCGGATTAAAGCCAATGGCACGGTCGATGACGTCCTGAAAATAACCCAAACGTCGATGGTAAAAGATGCGTTTTACGTCTTAACGCAAGGAGAACAGGCATGATCAGTCAGCCCGGAATAAACATGCTACATTACTGGCGGGCCTTATGGGGTATTATCGGTCGTGAATTATGGCGCTTTGTCACCCAGCGTGAACGCTTTATTTCCGCCCTGGTTCGGCCTTTAGTCTGGTTGTTCGTTTTTGCGGCTGGCTTTAGGGCCACATTAGGGTTAGCCATCACCCCGCCCTACGAAACTTACATACTTTATGAAGTTTATATTACACCCGGCCTGATAGGCATGATCCAATTATTTAATGGCATGCAAAGCTCATTATCCATGGTTTATGACCGGGAAATGGGCAGTATGCGGATATTGATGGTATGTCCGTTACCGCGCTGGTTCTTGTTGCTCAGTAAATTGCTGGCCGGAACCTTCGTATCCATCCTGCAAGTTTATGTGTTTTTAGGTATAGCCTGGTTTTATGACATCCATGCACCGTGGCAGGGTTACTTGTGGGTATTGCCGACACTGATGTTATCAGGAATAATGCTGGGGGCGCTGGGGTTATTGTTGTCGTCATTTATCAAACAACTGGAAAATTTTGCCGGCGTCATGAATTTCGTCATTTTCCCCATGTTTTTTATGTCAACGGCGCTGTATCCATTGTGGAAAATGAAAGAATCCAGCATACTGCTCAGCAAACTGGCGCAATACAATCCATTTTCCCAAGCGGTTGAATTAATCCGCTTTGCCTTGTATGGACAATTTAACCAGCAGGCATTTATCTATACGCTGCTTGCGTTCATGGTCTTTATGACGGCGGCCATCATTGGCTATAACCCGTCAAAAGGGATGATGAGCAAAAAAGGCGGCGCTTAGCTTTAACTTCCTTTGATCTTAAAGTATAGTGTTAAACGCGCTTCAAAACAGTCATAAAGAAATTGAAAAGATTCATCAATATAATAAATAAAATTACACCATCGTGAGGATGAGAAATGAGTAACGAAGAAAACACCAAACAAGAAGAAACCGTTCAACCAGAACAACCTATTACGCAACCTGTAGCTTCGGCGGAAAATAAGGTTGGCGAGCTGGTTTCTTCATTCTTGAGTTTAAAAGAAACAAATCCAAAAGTGTTTTTTGGAGCCATTGGAGGAGTAGTTCTGCTTGTTTTAATCATCTCGCTAGGCGGTGGCAGCGGCTCAAAGCCCCCCCTCTCCGGGCCTGTGCTTAAAGATCTCGCCATAGGACAGCGTTACTCATTAAAAAGCGCTAATGCCTACGACCCGGTAGCAACTGTTCGTTTGGTATCAACTCCAGGCGCCATAGCGGCTTATGATGATACCGAAGTGGCCGATAGAAACGGCGTATGTCAACATATTCCTCAAGGAACCCCGGTTTCCGTCCTGGAATTTGCGGATGCTTATGGCAAGCAAAAAACGTATGCTAAAGTCAGAATCGAAGACGGCGAATGTAAAGGTAACGAAGGCTGGGCTTTGGCAATTGACATTCAATAAAATAAAGTTTGACAGATCTTAAAAAAAGCCTATAATGGAAAAATAAATTTCAGCGCGGGAATAGCTCAGTGGTAGAGCACAACCTNNAACCTTGCCAAGGTTGGGGTCGCGAGTTCGAATCTCGTTTCCCGCTCCAATAAATAATAAAAAAGCCGTGATATTTCACGGCTTTTTTATTTTCACCTTTAAGGCTGCGTAGCAAAATGGTTATGCAGTGGCCTGCAAAGCCATCTACGGCGGTTCGATTCCGCCCGCAGCCTCCACGGGTCGATTCAGGCAGAGTCAACAAAGTACAAAAACCTGCAAGTCGTAAGGCTTAGCAGGTTTTTTATTGCCCAACGAAGTACAACAAGACACGCCAAAGGCGAACACTTTGCAGCGATCACCGAACCCAAGCAGGTTGCAGAATTACTCAGGGCAATAAAAATACTGGAAGAACTGCACCCGCTTACCGGGCACGGGGGGTTGTATTCTCGTCTGAACGCACGCCGTTAAAGGCCCCAACGGCAGAGCCTACAACCGCACGACGCACTTGCCGGAACGACACAAGATGATGCAAGCCTGGACGGATTGAAGATCGGGGCGAAAGTAATCCCGTTTAAGAAAATCGGCTGACAAGTAGTACAATAACGCTCAACAAGATGCAAAACAGCAAGCCATAAACGCAACCCAAAGAGGCCGCCATGATAACCGTAAACTTGAATGACCAGTTGAGCGAAACTATGGAACTTATCGCGACACAACAACACAAGCCCGTTGGTAAGCTGATTGAGTAAGTATTAACCGATTTTTTAGAAGATTATCGGGATGCCCGCATTGCCGAACAAGCCGTTAAAGAAATAGATGGCGGTGAAACTAAGGTGCTTTCTTTGGCTGATGCAAGACGGCTATATGACCAATAGGCAGGTTAAAGTAAACGATAAGGCGGTTAAGTCCTTAGCCCAAATTGACCGCAATAAGGCCGCTAAAATATGGCATTTTTTAGGAATAGAACTCCCAGCGATGACTAACCCGCGCTTGAGTGGTAAAGCACTACAAGGCGAATTTAAGGACTTATAGCGTTACCGTGCCGGTGATTATCGGCTAACTTGTCAGATCAAAGACGGCAAACTGATTATTTTGGTAATCGAAATCGGACACCGCAAAGACATTTACCCGCTAACACGACGGCAACCCTAACAGGCTTAAGTCAAGCCCCTCTGAATGAGTGTTGATATTTAGTTAAAACTAACCGTCAACTGACGGCCACTATGCAGGGGTCGCTATGGATAGCTATACATAGCAACCAATTGCTGCCGTTCGCTAATTATTCAGACCATGCATCGATTTAATTATAAAGGTCAAGCTGAATTAAGCGCGATTGCTCTGCCCCGCCCCCACGCATGTCATTAACTGATATTTGTTTCCATAAATGAAATTATTTGTTTCCTTATTATAGCCATATCATTACGAAATCTTTATATCGAAAGCTCTACTATGATGCCATTGTTAAGCTATCTTGAAGGATTTAATCAATGAACACTCCCTATCTGGTTTTATTTTATTTCTGCTGCTTCTGGCTCATGTCGTGGGCTTTACCTAAGGTTATGAAATTTTGGCATGTCAATCATGATCGCCGAACCTCTCATCAAGGCCAAGAGCAAGTCCAGCTGAAAAAATCTTTCCCTCTCATCACTATTCGTCATTGCTTAGTTTTAGCCTTTGTCCTGCTTTTACCTTCGGTGAGCTTTGCTGAAGAAATACAGACCGCAATACAATTGGATCTGAAGCATCATTTCATCGGTTATTTAGCGATTGCACTTACGGTCATTGCCTATGCCCTTGCAATGACCGAAGACCTGCATCAATTGAGTAAAGCAAAACCTATGGTATTAGGTTCGGCGTTAATCTGGTTAGCCATATTTATTTATTATAGAGTGGAATATGGGGCGGCAAAGAATGTCGCCGTCGCTTTCCAAAGTAATTTAACGGCTTATGCTGAATTGTTTCTATTTATTACGGTGTCGATGACGTTTTTAAATGCTATGACTGAGCGGGGTATTTTTGATGCTTTACGTATTGTATTAGCCAATAAACAATACAGTTACCGGCAATTATTTTGGATTACAGGTATATTAGCCTTTGTATTGTCTACCGTTATCAGCAGCTTAACGGTAGGCTTATTGATGGGGTACATCATCTTGGTGATAGGGAAAGGTGACCCTAAATTTGTAGGTTTAGCTGGCTTGAATGCCGTAGTAGCCGCCAATGCCGGTGGCACGATGAGTCCTTTAGGCGGCATTTCCACCTTCTTTGTTTGGCAACAAAATATGCTGCATTTCACTCAATTTTTTACGCTAACGATACCCTGTATCGTAAACTTTGTTGTACCGGCAGCCATCATGTATTTTTCAGTTTCTAAAGAAACCCCTGCCTTTGCTCAAGAAACGCCACTTTTAAAACGCGGCAGCAAGCGTATCATTTTTATATTTATCCTCACGTTCACCATGACCATTCTATCGAATGTGTTTCTTGATATGCCGGCGATAGCAGGCATGATGCTCGGTTTAGCGATATTACAATTCTTTGCTTATTTTTTAACAAAATCTGAAAAAGTCAGTCATTTTTTAATTAACCATGACGCAGATAGCCATGTTGATGACTATGAAATACAACGCCACATAGAATCGCAAAAAGGCTTCGATGTTTTTAAATGTATTGCCGGTGTCGATTGGGATACCTTGCTGTTTTTCTACGGCGCGATGATGATAGTCGGCGCACTGAGCTTTTTAGGT
>PMJA01000404.1 GCA_003158415.1 Methylobacter sp. | reverse complement strand
TTCGCTGATCACGGTCGGGTCGCGCAAAACTTCCACGGCCTTAACGCCTTCTCCCTCTGGAGAGGGCTTTTCTAAACTTGAGTCACCTCCATTGGTTATCGCAGGCGGTTCGGCAAACAGCGCCGGGGCGTACAAAAGCAACAGCAGCAGGGCCGATTTAATGATGTGCTGCTTCATTTAGGACTGCCTCCCGCCGCTGCAAACATGGCAACCAAAAAGGCTGCATACACAAAGCCGACGACGCCGCCGACAAAAACCGTCATCACTGGCGCAATCAAACCCACCAGCGCGGCGATCTTTTGTTTCAACAGTTCGTCGTGATAATCCGTCATTTCATGCAAAATATCATCCAGTGTTCCCGAGTTTTCGCCCACCCGCATCATTTGCAGCATCAACGGCATGTAGGCGGATTCGATTTCCATTTGCTCGGTCAGCGCCCCTCCTTGCAATACCCGACTACGGGCAAACCCGATACGACCGGCCATATAGGTATTGACGTGCAGTTTTTCCACGGTCGCCAAAGCATCGACCATGACCACGCCGCTACGCAACAACAGCCCCATGGCCCGGCAAAACAACACCGTGCCCGACAAGCGTAGCACATTACCGATAATAGGAATTTTCAGCGCCAGCTTATCTATCCACCAGCGACTGGGAGGCCAGTTGTACAATACAACAAATGTGACCACCACCACGGCAGCCGTTATCGCCATCGTCGCGCCATTGGCCAGCACCCAATTCGAGGTATCGATCAGGGCCTTAGTGATGGGTGGCATGGGCTTGCCCGTTAACGCCAGTAATTTTTTAATTTCGGGAACCAGACTGGTCAACATAAAAATAACAATGCCTATGGCCATTAATAAGGTAAAAGCCGGGTATCTTAACGCGCTCAGGATTTGTTCCTTTAATTTACGACTGGATTTAACTTCCTTGGCTGCCTCGTCCATTACCGTATTCAAGTGTCCGGTTTGTTCGCCGACCTGAATCAGTTGCAGGGTAAATTCACTGAACGCTTTATGTTCACGCAAAGCTTCGGTAAAAGAACTGCCTTGCTGTATGCGTTTAGCCACCCGTTCCCAGGTCGACCTCGCGCCGATACGGCAATGCTTAAGGGTCAGATTTAAGGCGTCCAGCAAACTGATGCCGCTACGCAGCATCACCGCAATCTGGTGGAACTCATTTTCTATATCCGACTCGCTAAACGAGCGGTAATCCATAGGATTTAAGCTGTAGGTTTTGGCCGCTAGGCTGTTGTTTTTGACTTCTTCAATTTTAAGCGGCAACAAGCCTTGCAAGCGTAAAGCCAAAATCGCCGCTTCACGGCTATTGCTTTCTATCGCGTCTATGCGTTGCTGCCCGTTACGGTCGCGGGCGGTGTAGGTAAATAGCGGCATCAGTGTGTTAGTATTTATTCACCACAGAGGCACAGAGGCACAGAGTTTTTTGTCTATCTGTTTCTCCGTGTCTCTGTGCGTCTGTGGTTAAATTTAAAGAATCGGGCAGTGAAATATTTTTCACCACAGAGACACAGAGGCGCAGAGTTTTTCTTCTATTTATATCTCTGTGTCTCTGTGTCTCTGTGGTTAAATTTTTTTCTGTGGTGAATAATAAACAAATCATCCCGGCTACCAGGAAGACGCAATCTGCACCACTTCGTAAACCGAAGTGACGCCGCTCAGCAACTTGTCTATCGCATCATCCAATAAACTCTTAATCCCGGATGCGCGCATTTTAAGCACCAGTTCGCTTTCCCCTTCGCCTTCGGCGACCGCACGCGCCCAATCCTCGCGCAATTCCAGCACTTCATAAAGCCCGATACGCCCGGCATAGCCCTTGCCGCCGCAATAAATACAACCGGCCGGATCGTGTATCACATAACCTGCCAGTTCGGGGCGATTGATGGTAATAGCCTCCAGTTCCAGCAATGGCCGGGGAATGCGGCAATGCGTACATAAGCGGCGCAGCAAACGCTGGGCAACTGCCAGTCGTAACGCTGCCGCCACCAGATAAGGCTCGACGCCCATATCTGTCAAACGGGTGACGGTTGCAGCCGCCGAATTGGTATGTAGCGTGCCCAATACCATGTGACCCGTCAACGCCGCTTTAATGGCGATGTCGGCGGTTTCCTTGTCCCGGATTTCGCCGATCATCACCACATCAGGGTCATGGCGTAAAATACTGCGCAAGGCCTTGGAAAAACTGACTTTATCGGCTGAATCCACCTCGCACTGGGCAACGCCGTCGATTTCGTATTCGATGGGATCTTCAATGGTGATGATATTCACCCGCCGCTCTTCCAGCAACATACGGATAGCAGCATATAAAGTTGTGGTTTTGCCGCTGCCGGTAGGGCCGGTCATAATCATCAGACCTTGAATGCGGCGTAAAAAGGCCTCGATCATGTGCTTGTGCGCAGGATCGAACCCTAAGTTTTCCAGCATTAAAGATTCCGTTTGCACCGCCAACAAACGCATGGTGATGCGTTCGCCGTATTTGGTCGGCAAGGTTGCCACCCGCACGTCCACCCGCCGCTCTCCCGATACAAACTGATGCGAAAACCGCCCGTCCTGGGCGGCGCGCCTTTCGGCAATATCCAGATAAGCCATGACTTTAAGGCGACTCACCAGTTCGGTATAAATAGTAATGCTGATCTGGCTGTAGTGTTCCAGCTGACCGTCCACGCGAAAACGAATGGTTGCGCCGTTATAAC
>PMJA01000367.1 GCA_003158415.1 Methylobacter sp. | reverse complement strand
TTCATAGAGTTGCAAATAATATTCGAAATTGCTATGACGAAAATTAAGCATTTTTAGCATAAAAACGATAAAAAATGGCAAAATAGTCGAAAACCATATTTGTATCTCATTGATTAAACGATGATTTATTTATTAAACAACGCCGTTGTTAGGCACAATCTGCAAGAATGTTCAATAAAGCGAAGGTCAATTCTGAAACCCTAACCAGTCGCTTGAAGTGCCTTAGTCAGAGGCAAAATTGGGTCGGAAGCGGCGATTTCCGAAATTAAGCTGAAGGCTCCTCTTGCAGGCAGTGGGCGACGGTGTTGATTACCAGGAAGTTGGTCGTGCCGCTGAGACCAGGCGTTCCACCGACGACAACCACGACATCTTCGGCATCGATGGAGCCGTCGCGTAGCAGCGAACGAACCGATTGCGAGATCAATTGATCGGTGTTGGCTGGGCGCGATTGCTGTTGCGCATAAACGCCGTAGGTTATCGATAATTCTCGAACCGTATGAATGTCCGGACTTTTCACGTAAATCGGAACTGGCGGGCGGTAAGAGGATACCAGTCTGGCGATGCGGCCGGTTTCCGAGTCGGCTATGATGGCCTTCACCGGTAACTCCCGGTAGGCATGTGCGGCGGCGCGGGCAAAGTAGGCTCGCTTGTTATGGGTTACCTCTTCTCTTTCCAAATTCCATCCTAAGGCGCGTTGGGTTTCGGCCTCGCAGGCAATTTTGGCCATCGCTTTAACTGCTTCCAGAGGATATTTACCGTTGGCGGTTTCTCCCGACAGCATCAGCACATCCGTACCGTCGAACACCGCATTGGCCACGTCCGACACTTCGGCCCTGGTTGGCCTGGGGTTATCAATCATCGAGTGAAGCATTTGGGTGGCTGTAATCACGATTTTCGATTTGTGGATACAGGTTTGAATGATCCGTTTTTGGATGATTGGTAGCCGCTCGAATGGTACTTCAACACCTAGATCGCCGCGGGCGATCATTACGCCGGCGGACGCATCGAGGATATCGTCCAGATGCTCGACGCCTTCGTTGTTTTCGATCTTGGCGATGATTTTTATCGAACTGCCTTCGTCGTTCAGAATATCCTGTACCGCTTGAATATCGGCGCGGTTGCGCACGAAAGAATGGGCGATGAAATCCAGCTCGTAACGGGCGGCAAAACGAATGAATTCTTCGTCTCGGCCGGATAGCGAAGACAGATTCAGGCGCACGGAGGGAACATTGACGTTCTTTTTGACCGCAATTTGTCCGGCATTCTTGGCGACACAAACCAATTCGTCCTGGTTTTTCTGTACGACTTCCAGTTCTATAGTTCCGTCCTCGATGAGGATCACGGCGCCTTTCGGCACTTCGTCGACGAATTGCGGATAAGACACGCAAAATGCTTTGCCAGTCGGCGCCGAGCGAACGATGCAAACCGTTTCGCCGGTTTCCAGAAGAATAGGCTTTTCGATTTCCCGGGTGCGGAGCTCAGGGCCCTTGGTATCAATCAGGATGCCGATTCGATCGGACATGGCGCGGATCTGACGCACCACGCGCAAAGCATCTTCCGTCGTCATGTGTGCGGTATTGAGTCGCACTGCATCCATGCCGGCATTATGCAACTCAGTCAGAAGTTGTTCCGAACAATTGTTGCTCGATATAGTGGCAAGAATTTTAGTGAGCTTTCTTTGCATGATCCTGATCCGAGAAAATGGAGGGCAATAGAACAGCCGACGAAAGTATCACATCGGCTAAAATTTCCGTCAACGCTTGGTGATTGAAGACGGTTCAGGTGGGCGTTGTTGAATAATTCAATGGTATTTTTAATATAAATTCATAGAGTTGCAAATAATATTCAAAATTGCCATGACGAAAATTAAGCATTTTTAGCATAAAAACGCTAAAAAATGGCAAAATAGCCGAAAAACCATATTTGTATCTCATTGACTAAACGATGATTTATTTAACAACGCCACTCATAGCAATAGATCATAAGACAATTTGAATAAAGCTTTATTTGTATAACCTTTACAAAATGGGTTTAGCTTAAGGGATTGTTTAGCGGAGGTGATTACCTATTCGTTTGCTTGCTATGGCTGACGAAAAAGGATTCTCAAAGCTTTCCAAGACTTTAATGTAGTTTACCCGTTCGAAGGCGCCGGGATCCTTTGAGTTTTGACGGCTCATGACGCCTCTGGCTTCATTCAACGAATGGTAACCCCTTGCTGTCAGCCAATTATCCGTCTCGTTTATAAGAACACTTAAATATTGTGGGCCATTTTTCATCAAAGTCGATGCAACCATCACAACATCGGCTCCTGCGAGCAAATATTTTATTATCTCTGTAGAAGAATGAACGCCACGACTGGCCGCCAGGGACGCTTTAATGCGGCCATACAGCACTGCGATCCAGAGTAAAGGCACGCGAATTTCCGCCGGTGTGCTCAAGTCAGCGCGCGGATCTATTTTCAAATTATCCAGATTTATATCCGGTTGATAAAAGCGATTGAATAAAACCAATGCGTCGGCGCCTGCTTCATCCAGCCGTTTAGCCATATTGCCTGTAGAACTGAAAAAAGGACTTAGTTTAATCGCAACAGGTATAGAAACGGCGTCTTTTACTGCTTTCAGAATGTCGAAATAACGTTGTTCCACTGCTGATGCCGACACTTCGATGTCAGTCGGTATATAGTAAACATTCAATTCAAGGGCACTAGCACCGGCTTCCTGAATCTGTTTTGCAAAATCGATCCAGCCTTCGTTGGTAATACCGTTAAGACTCCCAATAATAGGAATATCGGTAGCTTCAACGGCTTTTCTAACAAGATTGAGATAATGATCGGGCCTTTTCGGCGAGGTATCGATATGCGGAAAATAATTGAGGGACTCTGCAAAGCTTTCCGATCCAAACTCAAGAAAAAAATCAAAAGCTTCATTCTCTTTGCGGATCTGCTCTTCGAACAAGGAAAACATCACAATGGCTGAAGCACCGGAGTCTTCCAATAATTTGATACCTTCCAGTGTTTCAGATAAGGGCGAGGAAGACGCGACGATAGGATGTTTGAGTTTTAACCCCATGTAATCAGTTGATAAGTCCATACTGTATTTCCTCTAATCGGTAACATTGGCGTCAGGATGGAACTGGCTGCCAGAGCGAGTTGCCATTTGTTCATAAATTGCCCATTTTTGGTTGACTATCTGTTGAGCCAGTTTCATCATGTGCTCGGCTCCATCTGGGTTGGTTCTTTGCAACATTTTATAGCGTAGTTCATTGTAGGCATAATCTTTAAAGGCTATACGCGGACGGGGTGAATCAAGCACAAAAGGGTTTTTATCGGTTTGCCGCAGAACTGGATTGTAGCGTAATAACGGCCAATACCCGCTTGCTGCAGCCAAATCCTGTTGTTTTAAGCCATTCTGCATATTGATGCCGTGAGCTATGCAATGGCTGTACGCCAAA
Source organism: Methylobacter sp. (assembly GCA_003158415.1). Classification (GTDB taxonomy): domain Bacteria; phylum Pseudomonadota; class Gammaproteobacteria; order Methylococcales; family Methylomonadaceae; genus Methylobacter_C. The sequence goes on along the minus strand of PMJA01000367.1, from coordinate 4,220 downwards.
ATTAAAGAGGGGCCCGGATACGCCTCAGCTTCTCGTATAGCCAATAAAGTCTGCTGGGGATTTGCGCCCATTGCGATACGGGCAACGTAAACATTGCCGTAGGAAATCGCCTGCAGGGCGATATCCTTTTTCGCCACCGATTTCCCCCCCGCAGCAAATTTGGCGACCGCACCCAACGGTGTTGATTTGGACATTTGCCCACCGGTATTTGAATAGACCTCGGTATCTAAAACCAGCACATTGACATCCCGTCCGCTGGCGAGAATATGATCTAGCCCGCCTGAGCCGATGTCGTAGGCCCAGCCGTCNNCATAAGCCCAGCCGTCACCACCGATAATCCAAATACTGCGCCGAACCAGATGGTCGACAACGGAAAGTAAGTCTTGGGCAAGTTCGGTATTTAATTGCAGCAGTACCGTTTTTAATTCTGCCACTCGTTCACGTTGTATTCGGATTTGAGACTCGGTTTTTTGAGTGGCATTGACAATTTTATTTACGAAGTCGACACCTAATTCCCGTTGTAATTCTCGAGTCAGTTGTATGGCCAATGCTTGATGTTTGTCGGCAGTCAAGCGAAATCCAAAGCCGAATTCGGCATTATCTTCAAACAGTGAGTTTGACCAGGCCGGGCCGCGCCCTTCCTGGTTTTTGGTCCACGGCGTAGTCGGAAGATTGCCGCCGTAGATTGAAGAACAACCCGTGGCATTGGCAACGATCAATCTGTCCCCGAATAACTGCGATACCAATTTGACATAAGGTGTCTCACCGCAACCGGCGCAAGCGCCAGAAAATTCAAACAGAGGCTGAAGAAACTGAGCACCTCGGATAGACGAGAAATCCACACCGGCTCTATCATTGAACGGTAAAGTTTCAAAAAACTGGATGTTTTCCTTTTCCAGTTCCATCAACGGCGCTTTCGGCTTCATATTGATGGCCCTGATACCGCTTTCCTTAAGACTAATCGCTGGACAAACACTGACACATAAATTACAGCCGGTACAATCTTCAAGATAGATTTGCAAGGTATAACGGGTTTCAGGAAATCCTTTGGCACTGATCCCGGCCGACTTAAATCCGGAAGGAGCGGATTTCAACAAACTTTGATTATAAAACTTGGCTCGGATGACGGAATGCGGGCAAACAAAACTACAATTTCCGCATTGAATGCAAAGATCGGGCTCCCACTTGGGCACATAATCGGAAACATTGCGTTTTTCCCAGGCTGTGGTGCCTGAGGGATAAGTGCCATCTAGCGGTAATTGACTAACCGTGAGTTGATCGCCTGCCCCTGCCATCATTTTGGCGGTAACTTCTTGTACAAATAAGGGGGCATCAAGCGGGACGATAGGAGGCAATTCCAAGGTACTGGTAACGTACTTCGGAACTTTAACCTGATGCAGATGAGCCAATGTTTGATCGACGGCGGCAAAGTTTTTTAGGACAATTCCTTCGCCCTTGTTACTGTAAGTTTTTTTAATGGCTTCTTTTATTTTAGCGATAGCCGGTTCTCGCGGTAACACACCGGAAAGGGCAAAAAAACAAGTCTGAAGTATGGTATTAACACGGTTGCCCATGCCTGTTGCAAGAGCCACTTTTGAGGCATCAATGACATGGAAGGACAAATGCTTGACGATGATCTTCTCTTGGACATACCGGGGAAGATGATCCCATATCTCGTCAACGTCAAAGGGGCTGTTCAACAAAAATACCGAGCCGGGTGCGGCCTGCGCCAATATATCTGTTTTGAATAGAAAATTAAATTGATGACAGCCGATAAATTGAGCCGTCTGAACGAGATAAGGCGCATGTATCGGATCCGGACCAAACCGCAAATGCGAGACAGTTTGAGAGCCTGATTTTTTGGAATCGTAGACAAAATAACCTTGGGCATACAAATCTGGCAATTCGCCAATAATCTTAATGGTGTTTTTATTCGCGCCTACCGTACCATCTGCGCCCAGGCCAAAGAATAAGGCGGATATCACTTTATCCGATTCGATAGTGTAAGCCGGATCATAGTCCAGGCTGTTATGGGTTACATCATCAACAATACCAATGGTGAAATGATTTTTGGGGGACACCTTGCCCAGTTCGTCGAATATACCTTTCACCATGGCCGGTGTGAATTCTTTTGAAGAAAGTCCGTATCGACCACCCACAGTTTTTGGCAATTTGGTGAGTCGGCCTGAAGTAAAATATTCTGAAAAGGTGCTGACCACGTCGTGAAACAGTGGCTCACCGGTAGCGCCAGGTGACTTGGTTCTATCCAATACTGCAACGGATTGGACAGTCAAAGGGAGTGCACCCAGAAAAGCGTCTTGTGCAAAAGGAAGAAATAAACGAACATGGATTACGCCGACTTTTTCGCCTTGCCGAACCAGGTGAGTTACCGTTTGTTTTACCGTTTCAGCGGCGGACCCCATAATGACCATGATTTTTTCGGCATCGTCGGCACCACTGTATTCGAACAATCGGTAGCTGCGTCCAGTGATTTCGGCAAATTTATCCATTGCTTTCTGGACGATAGCCGGGGTCTTCATATAAAAGGCGTTGACGGTTTCTCTGGCCTGAAAATAAATATCAGGATTTTGAGCCATACCGCGGGTTATAGGATGTTCCGGACTGAGGGCGCGCTCACGAAAAGCTTTTAAAGCATTCCAGTCAAGCAATTTAACAAGTTCTGCCTGGTCAATTTCTTCAATTTTCTGAACTTCAGCTGAAGTTCTGAAACCATCGAAGAAATGAAGGAAAGGAACTCGCGATTTAATAGCTGCCAGGTGAGCAACACCAGCCATGTCCATAACTTCCTGAACACTACTGGTAACCAACATAGCAAAGCCGGTTTGGCGAGTGCTCATCACATCACTATGATCACCAAAAATTGATAAGGCATGAGCCGCCAAAGCTCTTGCAGACACGTGAAAAACCGCTGGCAATAACTCGCCCGAAATTTTAAACATATTGGGGACCATTAATAATAATCCCTGAGAGCAAGTATATGTAGTTGTTAAAGCGCCTGATTGCAATGCACCGTGAACAGCGCCAGCAGCGCCTGCCTCGGATTGCATCTCTGCAACTTTAACTATTTCACCAAAGATATTTTTTCTTCCATGGGATGCCCATTCATCTATATATTCTGCCATTGTTGACGATGGCGTAATAGGATAGATACAGGCAACTTCGCTGAACATATATGCAACATGGGCTGCTGCATAGTTACCATCACAGGTTATGAATTTCTTTTCTTTTGCCATTTTTACTATAAATATTTAAGTATCATTAATTTTTTGAAAGTGCAAAATTATATAAAATCTTTTAGAATTTACAAACAATAAGCTAAGTGTAGCTTATTCGGTTTCATTCCAAATAAGTATTCTAAATAACAAAAAAACTGCGGGTTACATCTCCGTAGTTTCAAATATGATATATTTTTTATATTTTCACTTAATTATTAATGCTTAAACTAGTTTTTAAAACCTCGTAATTATGAAAAAGATACTAAAAATATTTGCAATCATTCTTGCTGTGCTACTTGTCCTTTTAATTGTGACACCTATTTTCTTTAAGAAACCTATCGAAAACCTTGTTAAAGGTGAAATTAATAAGACGGTGAATGCCAAGGTTGATTTTAGCAATTTTAAGCTATCTTTTATCCGTGGTTTTCCTAATGTTTATATCGCTCTTGAAAACCTTTCTGTGGTTGGTACAGGCATATTTGAGAAGGATACACTTCTGGCTTTTAAAACTTTTAGCCTAAAAGTTGACCTGATTAGCGCCATTAAAATGGAGAATATTAAAGTGAAGTCTGTGTTCCTCGATCACCCGCGCATATCGGCCAAGGTATTGAAAAACGGCAAAGCCAACTGGGATATCATGAAACCAGATACCGCGGCTGTGGCTCCCAAGGACTCTGCTCAGGTGAAACCGCTTGATTTTCACGCGAACCTTAAAAAATTCGAGATAGCTCATGCTTATATCAAATATCAGGACAGTACTTCCAATATGAGCGCTGAAATTAAGGACTTTAACTTTTTACTTTCAGGAAATTTTTCGGCTAAAACAACCGATATGAAGATCAATACTTCCATCGAGTCTATTGATTATGTAATGGGAGGGATTAAGTATCTTAAGCGAGCTAAGTTCAGATTAATTGCCCAGTTAGGTGCCGACCTTGAAAATGCGATTTACACCATTAAAGATAATGAAATAAAACTCAATGA
>PMJA01000243.1 GCA_003158415.1 Methylobacter sp. | reverse complement strand
CGTATTATTGATTTTCCGTTATCCAATTGCGTAAACTCCGGCATACGCAAGATAGGCATTTTGACGCAATACAAGTCGGACTCGCTGATACGCCATATTCAGCAGGGATGGGGGTTTTTGCGCGGTGAATTTGGCGAATATGTTGATTTATTGCCCGCCCAACAAAGGCACAACGAAGATTCCTGGTATAAAGGCACGGCCGACGCAATTTTTCAAAACATAGACATACTCCGCAGTCGCCATCCTGAACACATTTTAATTCTGGCCGGTGACCACATCTATAAAATGGATTATGGTGCCATGCTGGCTGACCATATTGAAAAAAATGCTGATTTAACAATCGGTTGTTTGGAGGTATCGCTGGAAGAAGCCACCGCCTTCGGCGTGATGGATGTAGATGACAATCGCCGGGTTAAAGCCTTTATTGAAAAACCTGAAAATCCACCGGTTATGCCGGGTAGAACCGATACCGCACTGGCGTCTATGGGCATTTATATTTTTAATGCTTCTTTTCTGTTTGAACAACTGCTTAAAGATGCCGATACCAAAGACTCAAGCAACGATTTTGGCAAAGATATAATTCCTGCCGTTATTGATAAATACATCGTCAATGCGTATCCGTTTTTAGACTTACAAAGCGGCGAACAAAGTTACTGGCGTGATGTAGGTACAATAGACGCTTACTGGTCAGCTAATATGGAATTGATTGGCGTCAATCCCGGCATGAATTTATATGATAACACCTGGCCTATATGGACAAATCAGGAACAAACCCCCCCGGCCAAATTTGTTTTTGATGATGATGACAGACGGGGGCAGGCTCTTGACTCCATGATTTCAGGAGGCTGTGTTATTTCCGGGGCGACCGTAAGGCATTCCTTGTTATTCTCAAATGTCCGTGTTAACTCCTATACTACAGTGCAGGATTCCATTGTCTTACCCCAAGTCAATATTGCCCGTCATTGCCGTATTACCAAAGCAATTATAGAAAAAGGTTGTGATGTCCCGGAGGGCACCATCATAGGCGAAAATAGAGCAGACGACGAAAAAAGGTTTCACGTCAGTCCCGGTGGAGTCGTAGTGGTGACTCCTGAAATGCTGGGACAACGATTGCACTATGTCCGATAGAGCGCTACAGGGTGAGTAGCGATTCATCCTTATCGATGCATCAACCAAGACGATTTCTAAGAACAAATACCTCAAGAATCTGAATCTTAGAAAAAACAGAGTCCACGAAAGACACGAAAAAGCGTAACTACTCAACAACTACTAACTTTCTACAATAGAACACGGATAGCACGGAGACAGGTTGAAGCGGATTTTTTGATTCAAATCCGTGTTTATCAGTTAAATCCGTGTCATCAGTGTTCTATTTTTCTTTTGTGCTGAGTAGTTACAAAAAACCGCCTAAAGAATCACAAGATTTTTCGTGCTTTTCGTGTCTTTCGTGGACAATGCTTTGAGCAAAAGAAAACTATGTCCGACAAAAAAAAATTGAAATTAGTCTTGTGCTGGCACATGCACCAGCCGGAGTACCGGGACTTGCAAACTGGCGAATTTAAATTGCCCTGGACTTATCTTCATGTCATTAAAGACTATGTCGACATGGTCGCCCATCTGGAGGCCGTGCCGGAAGCCAAAGCGGTCGTCAATTTCGCCCCTATTTTACTGGAACAGATTGAAGCTTACGCCAATCAAATCCAGGGCTATTTGCGTAACGGCTTTTGCATCACGGATCCTTTACTGGCGGCTTTAGTCGCCCCCGCTATTCCTGAAGATCCTGAAGATCGTTTGCAATTGGTTAAAGACTGCCTGCGTGCAAACCGGGACAGGCAAATCAACCGTTATCCGGCTTTCCAAAAACTGGTTGAAATGACAGAGTGGCTGGAACAGCATTACGGCGCCTTGTGTTATGTCAACACTCAGTTTATTAACGATATTTTAGTCTGGTATCATCTGGCATGGATGGGGGAAACCGTAAAACTCACCGATAGCCGAATCCAACACTTGATAGAAAAAGGTTCCGTTTATACCTTGCACGACCGGGTTGAAATCGTAAAGATTATAGGCGAACTGCTGTCAAATGTGCTGCACAGATATAAGGTACTCGCCAGAAAAGGCCAGATTGAGCTATCGGTAACGCCTTATGCCCATCCCATCATGCCGTTGTTGCTGGATTTAACAACGACGCATGAAGCGATGCCCGAAGCGCCGCTGCCCGAATTGGCCGATTATCCGGGCGGCGCCGACCGCGTGACATGGCATCTTGAAAAAGGCGTTCAGACCTTTAAACGTTTTTTTGGCGCCAAACCTAAAGGCTGCTGGCCTTCAGAAGGCGCCATCAGTCAACAAACGCTGAAAACCCTGAGTGATTTCGGCTTTAATTGGACGGCTAGCGGCGGCTCCGTTCTGCGTAATAGCCTACACCGCTCTGAAAATAAAGAACCCACCGGCATACATCATCCGTTTAAGCTGAAAAACACCAAAATAGCCTGTTTTTTCCGCGATGACGGCTTATCTGATCTAATTGGTTTTGAATATTCAAAATGGCATGCCGATGATGCGGTAGCTGATTTTATTCACCATCTTGAGACTATTGCAGCTTTCGAGTCCGGCGATAAAGTGGTTTCAATTATCATGGATGGCGAAAATGCCTGGGAACACTTTCCCGATAATGGCTATCATTTCCTGAGCGCCTTATATGGACGACTGTCCAGTCATCCGTCCATTGAGTTAACGACCTTTTCAGACTGCTTAAAAAATAAAGCCGTTGTTAAACCCCTGGCTACGGTGGTTGCCGGCAGTTGGGTTTACGGCACTTTTTCAACCTGGATAGGATCGGCTGACAAGAATCGTGGCTGGGATATGCTGGGTGATGTAAAATGCGCGTTCGATAAAGCCGTGGTAGACCGGCGCTTAACTGCCGTGCAAATTCAGCAGGCTGAGTTTCAGCTTGCCATTTGTGAAGGCTCCGACTGGTTCTGGTGGTTTGGCGATTATAATCCCGGCCTAGCCGTCAGCAGCTTTGAAAAACAATTCCGGCTTAATTTAGCCAATCTGTACCGATTATTAGGCGAAGAGCCGCCCGCTTATCTGGCGCTGTCGTTTACCCAGGGATCCGGTGATCCTGTCATGGGTGGCGCAATGCGTCCAGGCATTGAACATTAACTAGAGACACACAGCGTGAATAACCTTTTGAACAAACGACGGGCAGGCGTTCTGCTGCATATCACCTCGCTTCCAGGTACAGATAAGAGTGGTGATTTAGGCCAGGAAGCCTATAATTTTGTCAATTTTTTGCATGATTCCGGAGCCAGTGTATGGCAAACCCTGCCGTTAGGCATGACCCATGCCGATGGCTCTCCTTATCAATGCTTATCTGCCCATGCCGGCAACCCGGCATTAATTGATGTAGACGGCTTAGTGAAATTGGGTTGGCTACAACTAACAGAGCAGTGCGAAGAATGTCATGGAACACCCGCGTTCAACAAAAGCTGTTTGGTGGCAAAGGCTTATCATGGTTTTTTAGAGCATGCTGAACGCCGCGATTGGGACGACTTTGCACTGTTTTGCCAGGAAAAGGCCTTTTGGCTAGACGATTTCGCCTTGTTTATCGCACTTAGAAAGCTGTTTAATCAACAATGCTGGAACCAATGGCCCGAACCTTTCAAAGAACGGGATGCAAAAGCACTTAGGGAAGCGCGGCACCGATTATCAACGGCCATAGAAGAAATTAAATTCGAGCAATATGTCTTTTTCCGGCAATGGATGGCATTAAAAGCTTATGCTAATGAACGCGGTGTACTTTTGTTTGGCGACATTCCGATTTTCGTATCTTATGACAGTTCCGATGTCTGGGCTAACCGTGAAGTTTTTAAGCTTGATGAATCCGGTGAAATGTCAGTGGTCGCGGGCGTACCGCCGGATTATTTTTCTGCAACAGGTCAACGTTGGGGCAACCCGCATTATGATTGGAACTATCTGAAAAACACTTGGTTTGCGTGGTGGATTGAACGCATGCAAACCCAGCTTGAACAGTTTGATATTCTTCGTATCGACCACTTTCGTGGACTGGAAGCGGCGTGGGAAATACCCGCCGATGAACCTACCGCACAAAATGGCGAATGGGTTAAAGCGCCGGGGAAAGCCTTATTAAAAGCCATAAAAGAAAAATTGGGGGCTATCCCTCTGGTGGCTGAAGACCTGGGTATTATTACCGACGAAGTCGAAGCATTAAGGGATGATTTTGCCTTACCCGGCATGAAGATTTTACAGTTTGCTTT
>PMJA01000242.1 GCA_003158415.1 Methylobacter sp. | reverse complement strand
CACGGCTGCCGCCGCCAGTCACGGTCTACACGAGGGATTGCGTGTCGCCTTTGGCAGCGGCGCGATCATGGGCATGTCTGTCGTAAGCTTTAGTTTGATTGGTATGACTGTATTGTATTTGATATTTAACGGCGATCCGGCTCAATTGACTTATATTACCGGTTTCGGCTTCGGCGCCAGCAGTATCGCGCTATTTGCCCGGGTTGGCGGCGGCATTTACACCAAAGCCGCCGATGTCGGCGCCGATCTGGTCGGTAAAGTCGAAAAGGGCATCCCCGAGGATGATCCACGCAACCCGGCGGTCATTGCCGACAATGTCGGCGATAATGTCGGTGATGTCGCCGGTATGGGGGCGGATTTGTTTGAAAGCTATAGCGGTTCCATTATTGCCGCCGCAACCTTGGGCGCGGCGTTGGGCGGTAATTCGGCCGCTGCTTTTATAGGACTGCCTTTCCTGGTTGCCGCCGTCGGCGTCGTTTCCAGCCTGTTCGGTATTTATATGGTGATAGGCGAAGAGCAGAATGTTGCCCTGTCCAGTACCTATGAGGATACATCAGTTACCGGCCGTGCCGCCCATTTTCTTAGAAAGCAAGTCGCAAAAATCAACGAAAATGCCAGTCTTGAGGATCTGTTGACGGCGTTGCGTCGCTCCGTTTGGGGCGCTTCGGTGGTGGTATTGGGGCTTACTTTGTTTACAGTTTTATTATCAGGTGTCCACTTTAATTATTGGCTGGTCATAGTCGTCGGATTGGTGGCAGGTAATGCCATCGCATACACGACCGAGTATTTCACGTCCTATACCGAAAAACCCACGCAAGCCATTGCCAATGCCACGCAAACCGGCGCGGCAACCACCATTATTCAAGGTTTGGCAGTCGGCATGATGAGCACTGTATTTCCGGTGTTGATTGTCGCGTTGGCTATACTGCTCAGTATATGGCTGGGTTTTAAAGCCGACGGCACCATTGCCGCCGGTCTTTATGCCGTTGCCGTGGCCGGTGTCGGCATGTTAAGCACATTAGGCGTAACCCTGGCCACTGATGCTTACGGCCCGGTTGCCGATAATGCGGGCGGCATTGCCGAAATGAGCCATTTGCCCCATGAGGTGCGTCAACGCACCGATGCGCTGGATAGTCTGGGCAATACCACGGCCGCTACCGGAAAAGGTTTTGCCATCGGCTCGGCGGTATTGACGGCGTTGGCTTTGCTGGCCGCTTATATAACGGCTGCAANNTGACCATGATGGCGGTCGGTAAAGCGGCTCATGAGATTGTGCTGGAGGTGCGTCGGCAGTTCAATGTCATTCCGGGCCTGATGGAAGGCACGGGCGAGCCCGATTACAAAACCTGTATCGCCATCAGCACCGAAAGCGCTTTGCGTGAAATGATTTTGCCGGGTTCATTGGCGGTGGTCGTGCCGTTGGTGGTCGGTTTTGTGCTGGGCAAAGAAGCGCTGGCCGGTTTATTGGTCGGCACCATGTCTTCCGGCTTTTTGCTGGCGGTGATGATGGCTAACGCGGGCGGAGCCTGGGATAACGCCAAGAAATGGATAGAAACAGGGCAATACGGCGGCAAAGGCTCCGATGCCCATAAAGCCGCCGTGGTGGGCGATACTGTCGGCGATCCTTTCAAGGATACCAGCGGCCCGTCGTTGAATATTCTGATCAAGCTGATGACCATCGTCAGTCTCGTTTTCGCAACTTCATTCGGTTCGGGGTGGTTAAGCTTTTAGTGAAATCAACAATAGCCTAGGGTTAAAGCCTTGGGCTGTGGTGGAATAATAATAGTCAAATAGCTATGTCTGACACTGACAGGCTTCGCATACTTTTTTCAGGCTCAAGGGAAAGGTGTAATAGGTGATCAATTGGATTTCATTTGATTAAAAAACATTAGCCACCTGAATTTACAGCGTTTGGCGATTTGCTATCGTCAAACCTGTTTTAACCTAGCGGATTATAGGAATAGGTATGGTGCAGATATCAGATAAATCCAAAGAGGCCAGTGTAGAAATGGCAGAAGACAGTTTTAATAATGGCTGTAATCGAGTATTACTGATTGATTTGGAAAATTGTCCAAGCCAAATTAATCAACTCATGAATAATTTAAAACTGTATTCGCATGTGGTTGTTTGTTATGCACAAAGTGGCGTTAAAATCCCGATCGACTGGATTGTGCCATTGACCGCTACCGTCAATGACAATAGATTTAAACTGGTTAAAATGCCAAAGGGTGGTAAGAATGCTGCCGATTTTGGGATTTCTTTTTGGGCGGGGGTATTTATGGCTCAATTACCGCTTCAAACACATTTTGATATTGTTTCCAATGATAACGATTTAGATCATGTTGTAAGCTTGTTAATAAGCCAGCAACGTAGTGCGGAAAGAATTGGTTTTAAAAAAGACAATCAGGAAGTGTTCTTGGGGACAAGCGAACCAGTTACCACGTCCAAAGAAGACTGTTTACATGAATACTGTTTACATCTTGTTAAACACAGTAAGCCAGCAAAAAAAGAAACCTTGCTTAATAGCATTAAAAGTAAATTTAAGGTTAATAATGTCGATCCTGAAGAATTATTTGAGGAGTTGATGAAGCGAGGCATTATCAATGTCAGAGAAAACAAAATTAGTTATATCCAACAGAAATTGACTGAATTTGCAGGTCAGTAAATAAAATATTGATGGTTCTGTTGCAACGCTTGTGAGGTGGTGTTTGTGTTTTATTAATAAACTGTATCTCCCGCCTGCGTCGATATGTGCTTTCGTCCTTGAACCGAAGGTTCAAGTGGGGACGTAACCGGTAAATCAGGCTTCCCGTATAAAACGGGCATGCACACCAGTAACGGATTTCGCCCCCGGGGTAAAAACAGGTTCAGGAAACACCCAGCACACTGTCGAGCGCTGCAGGAGATACAGTGCAATATTCTAGCGTGTTTATGGATTTTCTAAAACGTTTTCTATTTTACGGCTCAATTTAGTCAGGCATTCACTCAAGCGTTGGTTCAATGCCGCATTTTGAGTTTTCATTAACTGGAGTTCATGGGCCAAATTGAGCGCCGCCATGACCGCAATTCTATCCGGGCCGGTTATTTTGCCGGAATCCCTCATTTTGCGCATTTGCACATCAAGTTGCCGGGCGGAATGGATAAGATCGTCCTGTTCTTCAAGATCGCAGGCAATCCGGTATTCTTTGCCCATAATCATTAGCGATACGGGTTGGGTTTTCGTAATCATGAGCCGTGCTCCATTGCTTTTAGTCGGGTAATCATTGCTTCTACGCGGGATTTGGCTTCCGTTGTTTTTTCCAACAGTTGCGCTTTTTCCTGAGCCAATGTTTCTTGTTTAATCTTTAACGAGCTGTTTTCATTTTTTACGTCCAGGTATTTGTCGACGAGCCTATCCAACTTGTATTCCAGGTCTTTGAATTCTTTTGTGAGATGTGTTTCTGTCATGGTGGTAACTAACGAGTGCAAGTAATCAGGTGCTTTAAAGCGTCCTTTCGGTAATAACAATAGACTTTCACGGCGCAAAGGCTGCCGCTATGTGAGCCAAAGTGAACAAAGTTTAACCGAGTTAACTATCAATGGTAGCATAAGCACTATTTTTATTTTAGTGATAGTGAAAATTATGGCTTATAACGCGTGTAACGCAATATTTAGAGAGAGTGATGCCGAACTCTCGGCGGCTGAAGCTCACGGTCTGGCAACCGGCATGTTATGCGTCAACGAACAGACAGACAGCACTTATTGGTTAACCGAGCTATTGCATAATGCCGACCCTGTCCTTGATAAAGACAAAGACCTGCTGATCCGGCTGTTTGAGGAAACGCGGCGCTTGCTGGCGAGTGATGAGTTTGAATTCGACCTGTTTTTGCCGGAAGATGATACGGCTTTGTCCGGGCAGGTGGCGGCCTTAACCGGTTGGTGCAGGGGCTTTCTCTTCGGTGTGGGTTCTGTGGCTACAGCGTCCAGCTGGCCCAAAGAGGCCCGCGACATACTGAAAGATATTGCCGAATTTACCAAGCTGGATACCGATGTGGAAGGCGAAGAAGATGAACGTGCTTTTGTGGAAGTGACTGAATATCTAAGGTCGGCGGTATTGTTATTACGCGATGAGTTGAGTAACAGCGGCGACGATAGCAATGAACTGTGGCAAGAAGACCATGAAACAAACTGAATTTAAAAAACGCCGCAAGCAATTAATGCAACACGTAGGCAAGGGCAACATTGCGCTAATCGGCAGTGCGGCGGTGCGCACGCGTAACCGGGATGTGGATTATCCGTTCCGGCAGGATAGTGATTTTTATTATTTAACCGGTTTTAACGAGCCGGATGCGTTGGCGGTGTTTATTCCCGGGCGGGAGCAGGGCGAATACATTTTATTTTGCCGCGAATTTGATGAAAAAAAAGCCTTGTGGGAAGGCGCACATGCAGGGCTGGAAGGCGCCACCGCGCATTATGAGGCGGATGATTCTTTCCCGATAGCGGATTTGGATGACATCTTGCCGGGCCTGTTGGAAAACAAAACCAAGGTTTTTTATCCGATGGGGCGCGACTCGGAGCTGGATCATAGTCTGCTGGAATGGATCAACCATATCCGCAGTCAGTCCAGAACCGGCGTAGTTGCACCCGGCGAGTTGATTTCTTTGGAGCTTATGCTACATGAAATACGTCTATTTAAAAGCGCCGCCGAACTTAAACTTATGCGGCGTGCCGCAGAAGTTTCTGCGAGCGCCCATGTTAAAGCCATGCAGGCCTGCAAGCCCGGTTTGTATGAATATCAGATAGAAGCCGAAATACTTTATCACTTTGTACAAAACGGACTGCGTGCGGTGGCTTATCCATCCATCGTTGCCGGCGGCAAAAATGCCTGTACACTGCATTACACCGAAAATAATTCCGCATTAAAAAGCGGCGATTTGCTGCTCATTGATGCCGGGGCCGAATGCGACCATTATGCCGCCGATATTACCCGCACATTTCCGGTTAACGGGCGTTTTAGCGAGCCGCAAAA